>WRDL01000020.1 GCA_009784095.1 Coriobacteriia bacterium
CTCGCCGAGTCCTACGACGCGTGGATCGCGGGCATACGAGCGGACCTTCTCCATCGCTGTCCGGTCGGTGCGTGCGGCATCGTGGGGATGGGTGCCGACGATGATGCGGACTTGCGGAGCATCAGGTCCGGCAGCCTCGCGCCACGACTCGAGTTGCTCGAAGGTGCGCTCGGGCTCCTCGAGCACATTGACGACGGTACAGATCAGATCGACACCGGCGACTCCGGCGTTGCGCAACGCGCTGATCGGATCAGCGAGCATATCGAGATGAGCATGCGTGTCGACGATCATGATGGTCGCGCGCGTCAATCCTCGACGATGCGCGGGAAGAGCGGATCGCCCTTGATGACCGCATTGCCGATAGGTATCTGCCCCCACTTGGCCGCCTCGACCAGATCATCGATCTTCCAGATATCGCCCAGCGAGAGCCGAACGAATACCTCGGCGCTCGTATTGGGCATGGACGGCGCGGTGAACAGCGCCACGATGCGTACCGCCTCGAGTGCGTTGTAGAGTACCGCACGCATACGTGGCAGCGTCGGCTCCTCGTTGGCAAGTGCCCACGGGGCCGACTCCTCAAGATAGCGATTCGTTTCCTTGACGAGCTCCCAGATTGCGTCGAGCGCAGCACCGTAATTCAGTTTGCTCATGCGATCCTCGACACAGTCAGGTAACGTTGCAGCGATCTCTTTGAGCCGCGCGCCCTCATCTTCGTCCTCGTGTACCGTCGGGTCGGGCACCTCCCCATCGCAGTACTTATCGACCATATTGAACAGCCGCGAGCATAAATTGCCCCAATCATTGGCCAAGTCCCCGTTGTAACGTTGCACCATCGATTCCATCGAGATGTTGCCGTCGTTGCCGAAACTCACGTCTCGCAAAAAGTAGTAACGGAATCCATCGACGCTAAATCTTTCGACGAGCGAAGCAGGAGTTTGCGCGTTGCCCTTGGATTTGCTCATCTTCTCGCCCTTGGTGAGCAAGAAACCGTGCGCGTAGATATGCTCGGGTACCTCGATCCCGGCGGCCATCAGCATCGCCGGCCAGATCACGCAGTGAAAGCGGACGATGTCCTTGCCCACGAAGTGGTATTGCGCCGGCCAGCGATATGCGAACTGGTCTGCGCGCGCGGGATCGCCGTAACCGATGGCGGTGATGTAGTTTGAGAGCGCGTCGAACCACACGTAGATGGTGTGCGACTCATCCCACGGAAGCGGGATGCCCCATTTGACGTTCGAGCGCGAGATGGACAGATCGCGCAAGCCGCTTTTGACGAACGATACGACCTCGTTATAGCGCGTTTCGGGACCGATGCAGTCGGGATCGGCTGCATACCACTCGAGCAACGCATCCTCGTATTTCGAGAGTTTGAAGAAGTAGTTCTCCTCTTCGACATATTTGAGCGGACGGTTACAGTCCGGACAGATCCGCTCGCCCTCCTCATTGGCAGGCTCCAGATCGCTCTCCGCCCAGTACGCCTCATCGGGCACGCAATACCAACCCTCGTAGGTCCCCGCGTAGATGTCGCCCTGGTCGTAGAGCTTTTGCACGAGCGCTTGGACACCACGCATGTGCTCGTCATCGGTGGTGCGGATGAACTGGTCGTTGGAGATCGTGAGCATCTTCCACGCGTCCTTGAACTCGACATCGAGTTTGTCGACCCACTCCTGCGGCGTCATATCGGCGGCTGCAGCAGCCTCCTCGACCTTCTGCCCATGCTCGTCCAGACCGGTCAGAAACCATACGTCGTCACCGCGCATGCGCCGATACCGCGCCAACGTATCGGCCGCGACCGTCGTGTAGGCGGTCCCCAGATGCGGCACACTGTTCACGTAATAGATCGGCGTGGTCAGGTAGAACGACTGCTTGCTCATAGGTTACCCTCCGTATTTGTCCACATGCACCCGTGGAGCACGCTCGATGCGTGGTGGTGCAATGACGAGAACTATTTCTCCTTTTATACTATCACGCGCTTCGAATCGAGCTGCCAGATCGGGCAGCTCAGCGCGAACGACTTCCTCGTGCAGTTTGGTCATCTCGCGGGTGACGGCACCTCGGCGATCACCGAGCACTTCGGCGCACGCTTGCAGCGTCTTGACCAGCCGTTTGGGTGACTCGTAGAACACAAGCGTGGTCTCCAGTGGAGCGAGTGCCTCGAGCAGGTCGCGACGCGCTTTGACCTTGCGGGGCAGAAAGCCTCCGAAATAGAACGTATCAGCAGACAGACCGGACAGCGCCAACGCCGCCGTGATCGCGCTCGGACCGGGGATGACGGTGACCGGAAGCTCCGCATCGAGCAGCGCATCGATCAGGATCTGACCGGGATCACTGATGGTAGGGGTTCCCGCGTCGCTGACCAGCGCGATCGACTCACCGCCGCGCACACGCTCAACGATGATCGGTGTTTTTGAAAATGCGGTATGCTCGTCGAAACGCTCGAGATCGGCCTTCGCGTCAAGATGAGTGAGAAGCTTACGCGTCACGCGCGTATCCTCGGCAAGCACGGTGTCGGCGTTGCGCAGCGTCTCGCTCGCACGTGCGCTGATATCACCCAGGTTGCCTATAGGTGTTGAAACGATAGAGAAGTGAGACAGTAGGGTCGGTTCCTTTTGTCCCATTATCCGATCTCTGTGATCGTGTAGTTACGTGTGCCGAGTCCGAACTGTTCGCCATAGGCCATCACGTGCGTACCGTCGGTACCGTGGATCTCGGTGAACTTATCGGTGCCTGATCCCATGTTATCTGCTGCCGAGTGCACGTTGCCGGTCGCCTCGACGACCATATCGTAAGCAGCTTGATCGATCGCGATCATGTCGCGGCTTGCCATCAGCCCGATGTCGGGAACGATCGGCGCGTCGCTGTAGGACCAGCAGTCGCACTCAGGGGTGATATCGGTCAGGATCGAAAGGTAGATCATCTTATCCGGCTTGCTGTTGACGATACCGGCGGCATGCTCGACCATCTTCTCCTGCATCGTATTCGGATCGGTCTCGAGTGAGACCGCGATAGCGCCAAAGTTGCAGGTGGCGACGCACTCGCCGCATCCGTAGCAGATCTCGCGATCGATGAACGCGGCACCGTCGAGCGGGTCTTTCGAGATCGCCTGCACCGGACACTTCTGGATACATTTGTAGCAGTGGACGCACTTGGGCGCATTGACCTCGGGATGCACATCGCTGTGCATTCGTTGTTTAGCGGCACGCGAACCCAGACCCATGCCCACGTTCTTGACCGCTCCACCAAATCCGGCGACTCCGTGACCCTTGACATGGCTGACCACGACCATCGCGTCGGCTTCGACCGCTGCCGAGCCCATGCGCACCGACTCGCAATGCTTACCATCCACCTCGACCTCGGTCCAACTGTTGCCGTTAAGACCATCGGCGACGATGAACGGCGCATCGACGGTCGCGAAGGTGAACCCATGGCGTGCAGCGCATGTCATGTGGTCGACCGCGTTGCGACGCTGCCCGCTGTAAAGCGTGTTCGCGTCGGTCAGGAACGGATTGCCCCCCAGATCCCTGACCAGATCGACGACCTCGCGGATGTAGATGGGGCTGATGAATGCTGTGTTTCCGGCTTCGCCCACATGGAGCTTGATCGCGACCAGATCGCCTTCATTGATGATCTCGTCGAGACCGGCCTTTTGCAGCGCGATCCCAGCGCGCTCAACAAAAGAGCGCTTCAGATCGGTCTTCATCGGAGCGAAGAATACCTCGGCGGCAGGTTTTTGCGCAGTGATCACCTCAGCGTCATCGAAAAGGGTCGCAGGTTCGAAAAGAGCTTCATATGAGGTCGGCTCATAGTCCACTGCCGGCACCGGCTGGGCGAACTCGTCGAAGGACGGTTCGATGAACTCGTCGGTGAACTCATCAAAAGATGGCTCAACGAACGCATCGGTAATCTCGTCGACATAGAGTGGCTCCCTAACGGGCTCATCTATGATGACCGACTCTCTGATGAACTCCTCAAAGTGCGGCTCGGTTACGGGGACAGTAGGGTCGGTTCCTTTTGTCACATCTGGGACGGGAGGTTCGGTTCCAACTGTCACATCTGGGACAAAAGGAACCGACCCTACTGTCCCAACTGTCTCAAACTCGGGAACGTCCACAAGCTCTATCGGCTCTTCGAAATCATCCATGTCGACGTTTCGCAGACCCACTTCCTCGTAAAGTGCGCCCCCGACCACGACATCTTTGACCTCGGGGGTCTCGACCGGTTGATACTGGGGGACATCCTCGAGTACGATCTCGGGCTCATCTGTGAGCGCATCGCCCAGTGGAGAGGTCCTGCCGGAAAGAAAGCTGGGAAGCTCGTATGACGCGTGATTACTTGCGCTGCGGATCGGCTCCACGATATCGAATTCGATCGGCTCGGCAGAGACCGGCGGGATCTTCTGAGTCATCTCGGCGGCGTGCTTGGCGTTGACACCGGTACGCACGCCCTCGAGCACATACTCGGCCATCTGCAGCGTGATAGGTGTCTGCTTGCGATATGCGTAGGCGGAAAGATTGATCAGCGCGCTCTTGAGCGCATTGTCGGTCGTGCGGTGAGTGGCGATGTAGCGTACCACTTCGTCGGGGACCGTAAGCCCTTCTCGAGCGGCCTTATCACGGATAATGATCTCGCGCTCTTCTTGGGTAGGAGTTGGGTTTACCATGACCTCGATCCTTTCATTACATTCGCTTCATGTCGTTGATCTGTCTGTTGTGTCGATTCCTAAAACGCCAGGATGCTCTCCGTTGTCTCAGCTAAGCCGGATGTGAGCGTCGCATTAATGCCGGCGTTGCTGAGCGCCTCTGCGATCACGTCATCATCGGCTTGTTCTTCGCAGAAGCCGAACGATGCCATCGTGGTCTTCGGGTCGAAACTGACACCGGTCATCGAGGGCACTTGACCGACCGCCCGAGCGAGTTCTTCCACGAAGGCGATCGAATCACTGCTGGGGGACTCGATCGTGAACTCGCTTACCACGCACGGCGGTTGATGCGCGAGGTAGATGACGAGTATACCGTCGTCAAGCACGATCGGGACGTTGAGTGTCTTGAGATTGCTTGATGAGACCAGACCTGATCTCTCGATGAGGCGGGCGACCGCCTCATCATTGGTGACGCTCTCGCAGAACTCGACGGTCAGAATACCGGAATTGCTATCGAGCGCTGACTGGAGAAGCTGTATATCGGCAGTACGCATCAACGTGAAGAGCTCGCGAGCGGTCTTCGCGGGATCTTCCATCGCCTCATCGGTCAGCTCGAAGTCGATCGACATACAGGGATCTCCGACCGCGAACACTTGCGAGTAGACCCCGTTGTTCTCGGTGATGGTATTGGCGTTTCTCTGGCTCGTCCAGATGAGCGCGCCGATGGCGGCGAGCGCGATGAGCGCGATGATCAGCATCTGAGGTGAGTTCCATTTGAATGGCTTACTGCCACTTTTGCCTTTCGTGCTACCGCTTCTCGCTGACTGGTTCTTGCTGGACGCACCGGAGCGGGCGCTCTTACCCTGCGGGCTCTCTGGTGCCGGTGCGCCGTTATGACGATTCCAGAGTATGAATAAAAGCGCTATCAGGATCAGCAGAGCGAGGACGAGCACGATCACCACCGCGTTGAACGAGTCGACCCCGCCGCTCGCTGCAGCAGTGTCATCAACGGCTGGCGCAGTCTCGAAGTTGAGTGATACGGTTTTGTCCTCGCCCGCCTTAACGTCCGTGAACGTGGGGCCGACCAGCATGCCTCCACCGATACCCTGTGCGAACACTTCATAACCTTGATTCTGGTCAAAATTGGTCACCGTGGCAGGGATCTCCACCGCGAGCATCAGCGAATCGACATCGACAGCAGGGGCATAGGTAAACGATGCCGATCCGTTGGCCGATCCTTCGGTGACGATGTAAGGCTCTGTCATACCCGCTTCGATCTGTAGGGTCCGGTAATCGGTCAGATCGACCAGATAGATATCCCAACCATCCTTGGTCTCGAGCTTTTCGTAGGTGGTCTCTTGATCGTCGACGGCCTCTGCGCCTGAGATCTCTCCGACCCATTCGATCTGGACACCGGCAGGAAGCGCGACCGGGACCTGGGTCGGAAGCTCGGTCTCATCATCGACGGTCGCAGATATGAATATGATCGGATGCTGCTCGTACATCTGAGCGGCGACCCTCATTTCCACGACGCGTGTTACCGGCTCGGCGAACGCGAATGCAGCGGTTAGAACTACAAAACTCGAAATGAAAATGACCAGCAATAATCGTGGCAAAACACCGTGCTTACGCATTAAAACCCTCGTCCCTGAGATCGTTCATAATTTACGCATTTAAGCATACCGCATGCGGGCTTTGTTCACTGAAACTTCTAAAACGTGGTATGATACTTTCTCGCGTATTCCTCTTACGCGGCGTTCGAGTGGCCGGGTAGCTCAGTTGGTAGAGCAGCGGACTGAAAATCCGCGTGTCGGCAGTTCAAGTCTGCCCCCGGCCACCAGAAAACTATCACGGTTTCATATTCGGACCTTCGACTGACTCCAGTTTGTAGACCGGCCAGTCCTGCGGATCGTATTGGTACCCGGGCCAATAAGCGGACAGGAACTCATACTCGCTGTCTCTAGCCAATTCCTTGACTCCCTCCCAAGTCAGGGAGCTTACCTCCGCGAGCCTACTCATCGCGGTCGCGCACATGATCGAGTCGATGCTGCTTCGAATGATCATCCTCAATGCATCTTCGTCAGTAAGCCGCGATGTCGCGATGATTCGTACGGGCATCAGACGCGCATTGAACGCGGCTTTGATCAGATCGACCTGATCATCGGTCGAGCGGATCGCATCCCAAGCCTCGTCCTTGTCTTCACTCATCCATCCAGACGGTGTCCATGCCATTTGATCAACTCCTTGTGCCCTTGCTGCTGTTCATTCTGCCCCACAACGACGAAAGATCGGCTCTTTTTAGTTCTTTTTATTCTCCACTACCCCAGAGTACGATACTCATGGAATAACGCAAGGAATTCCTTCTCCACTTCGGTGAATGGGCGCTGAGAATAATCCGGCTCGCAGGCAAGATCCGCAGCAAGTACCGGCACTTCGAGATCATGGAGCACGAGAAGCTCATGATAAAGAAGCGCATCATCGATCGCATCGAGCGCGTCGAGCTCATATTGTTCGATCGGTTTGTTCAGATACAGATCGTAGATCATATACGCCAGCAGCTCTTCGGCTTCAATATAGAGCGGAAGCTGGTGTTTGATCGGGCGTGGTATATCGCACAGATAAGCTTCGCTCGCGTCGTGGAGCAGACACATGAACTGCACGTGGGTCGAAAGTCCGCGCGCTTTTGCCTCTCGCGCGCAGTTGATACAGTGCTGGGCGACGCTGTAGAACTGCTTGAGATGACCATTGGCACGGCAGACGTAAGAGAGCGAGTGCGCGATATCTTCGATGACGATATCGTCAGAGATCGGTTCAAGAGGCAAGAACTTGATATGCGATCGTGTTGCTATGTAATTGACATCGGCGGCTCTCAACTTTGCGCGGCTCCTTTTGGTTTTCGGTCTACCCCATTATAACCTCACGGTCGCGCGGACTCGTATGTGCGTTTTCGTGGACGGTCAACTAGGTATTCGGTCGCGTGTCGAGCACGACCGGCCGATCTTCTCAAGAGGAGATTCGATCTTCCTCTCCGCGCGCTTTGTCGAGCGCATTGGGCGATTCCTGAGATTTATTGTATATACTGAATCTGACTGGAAGGATCGATCAGTTTGACTGCCTTTCGCATATTCGAATTACTCGGTGGCCTTGGCCTGTTCATTTATGGCATGAAGTTGATGAGCGACGGGCTCAAAAGGATCGCCGGCAAGAGGCTCAAAGAGTTGGTCGGACGAGTCACCAACAACAAATGGACCGGCGCCGCGGTCGGTGCGATCGTCACCGCGTTGATCCAAAGCTCGACCGCCGCGATCGTGATGGCGGTCGGTTTCGTGAACTCCGGACTGATGTCCCTGGTCGGCGCGGTCGCCGTCATCATCGGTGCCAATGTCGGTACTACGCTCTCGACGATGCTTCTGACCTTCAATATCAAGCCCTACGCACCGCTTTTGATCTTCATCGGTGTCGTCTTGGTGCTCTTCATACAACAGAAGAAACTCAATCGCATCGGGCTTTTCATCCTCGGTTTCGGTCTGTTGTTCCTCGGTCTGACGCTCATGAGCGACTCGATGAGACCGCTCAAAGACGCACCCTACATGATCGAGCTCTTCGAATACGCACGCACGCCGTGGATCGGCATCCTGGTCGGTTTCTTGGTCACCGCGGTCATTCAAAGTTCGACCGCGACGATCGGCATCATCATATCGATGATCGCCGTCGGGGTCATCACCGATCTGCACCAGGCGATCTTCATCCTTTACGGACTCAACCTCGGCGGTTCGATCACCCCTCTGATCGCCGCGATCGGTGCCAACAAGGCGGCGAAACAGACCGCAATAGCCAATCTGGTATTCAACACGCTCGGCGTTCTGATATTTATCGTACTCATGTTACTGCGCTTTGACTTTGCCGGATTCATACAACTACTCACGAGCGATGTCGAATATCAACTCGTCTATGCCCACATGATATTCAACGTCGTCATCATGATCGTACTCCTGCCTCTGGCAAGCTACATTGTCAAGATCGCAAAGTTCATCGTACGTGGCGAGGACGAGGAGATCGATCTCGAAGATGACGACGACGACGAATGAGGGAGCCTAAGCCCCCTCATTCTTAATTGACTCTATCAGCAACTAGTATCTAGAGCTGCTCTTCCCTCTTCTTGGAGAGCATCACCGCTAGAGCAACGCACACCAGCGCGGCACCGACCATTGCGAGATACTGGTCGGTCGACAGCGTATCACCGAGTGGCAGCTCAGCGCCCGGAAGCACCTTACCGTCATCGGCATCTCCCGGTCCGTCGTTGTTGCCGTTGTCGATGAGCTCCCAGTAAGCGGTGAGCGTGACATCGCCCTCGACGGTGTAGTTCACACCGGCACCACCGACATAGGCGCTACCATCGTGCCAACCGAGGAACTTATAACCGGTCAGACCGATCATCGGAAGTTGGATGACGGTGCCTACCGGAACCTGGATCGAAAGCGGAGCCGGCTCGCCGCCGTTCGGATCGAACGTGACGGTGACCAACTCGACCGGCTCATCCTTGCCTGGTTTGAGCCATTTCTTCGCAAGAACCTTCACACAACTCTTGTGGTGGCCTTCGAAGTACATGTTGAAGTGGACCTTGAGCGCGTAGTGGTCCGGGTGAGCGCCCTCCGCGGACTCAGCGAGAGCTTCTGCATCGAAGGCAGCCGGCTCAAGATCGAGCAAGTCTGCCATAACGCTCTCGATATCCATCTCAACGATATCGACGTCGCCATGGCTCTTGACGATATTACCGTCTAGGTAGAACTTGCCGCCGCTTGAATCGAAGACGAGTTCGTAGCCGGTCGAGATCCCGAGGCAAGCGAACAGCCCGCTGAGCTGCTCAAGCAGCGCGTCGTAGTTCGTGGTGAGCACATAGTGTTCGTTCTCGACACCCTCGATCGGGGTCGCGATGATCACAAGACTCTCGCCCTTGACGAAGCGGAGCATATCGACGATCTCGCAGTTCAACGCTTTCAGGCGCTTGTTGACCTGGATCACGTTATGACATGTGATGCCGTCTCTGAAGATCGCCTTGATCTCCATCGCGTAGTATCCGACGATCAAGTTCGAGAAGAGCTTCGAATCATTGTCGTCCATGCACGTCCTCGACCAACTCTTCGCCTCTTCAAGGCTTCTGACGATCGAGCGTAGATCGCTGATGCACTCCCTGATACCGCTGAGGTATGAACGGAATTCAGTGAGTTTTGCTTGTTTCTGGTTTACCGGAACGCTGGAACTGCTCAACACCATAGCGGTCTCTTGGGCTTCAAGGACCAGCGACGCCTGCATAATTGCAGGGAGCTCATCGGAGACTGCGGCGACCTCGGCCGGAACTGCTGCCGGGCTGCTGAACAGCGCGACCAGCGAGTTCCAGACATTGATCAGATTGGGGATGATCGTCCCGAATTCGTTGGACAGCGTGGCAAATGCCTGCTGGAAGTTTCCGGTGAACAACTGCTCGATACCGATCCCGTATCCGGCGAGACTGCGAATGATGCCGGCGGTCGCGCGGAGCAGACTTCCAAGAATATTGGGACTTCCCAGCAGTCTTCCGCCGAGCGAGTTGAGCAGTGAGCCGATCGTTGAGAGACCACCCGGCGGGATCGCGACACCGCTCAGGATAGTGGTGCTCAACCAACTGTTGATAAGGTCCGTGATGCCGTCGGTGACCATTCCACCGAGATCGGTGCCATCAAGCAGACCGGGCAGGAGCTCGGACAGTCCGGTCCGAGCGAACGCAGCTAACAGATCGGCAAAATCATCAAGTGTGTTAGCCAGTGAGTAGCCCACACCTGAGAGGTTGCCCAAACTGAAGTCAGAGAGAAGCCTGTTCACATTGTCCAGGAGCATCAGTGCGTCGTTGAACAGGCGAACCCCGCTCGCCAAGATATCGAGGTAGGGGCGGATCGGCTCGATCATGCTCATGACCGGACCGAGCATCAAGTTAAGACTGGCTATCGCGCCAGAGGTGATCGTTTGATAGTGATTCTCGAGGTTTTGTGCCGCGTTTCTCCAGGCCAGAGGAGTCCCCAAAAGACTCGCGGTGTTCTCTTGCAGCCAGATCGCCTCATCGATGCCCAAGGTGAGGATACCTGAGAGCAGCGGACCCATGGATTCTTGAACGCTCGTGTTGCCGGAGGTGTCGAAACCGAGACCGACCAGAAGATCTCTGAGCGATCCGAGTTGTTCGAGCATTTCCATATTCAGGCCGAGTGGCTGTAAGAAGGTGTTTATCGTCTCGTTACCCAGACCGAGCGTGCCGATAAGATCGATGATATCAACGATGGTGTCAAGGCTTCCAAGTAACGTGTCGAGGTCGTTTACCAGTTGGGCGAGATTCGCCTCATTGGCAAGTACGTCCTCAAGGATCGATTCGGGGTTCGCCTTGACGTATTGCAGCTGGGCTTTTGCTGCCTCAAAACGTGCTTTCGCCCGTAACATCGGATCATACGGCATACCGTCGACAAGGTCCTCAAGCGTGCCTTCCATCGCCTCGACAGCGGAAACTTTGTTCGCGCCGAGTCCAAGCAGCCCACTACTGTATTGTGGATGGAAGCTTGAGTTGAACTGCATGGTGACAGTTCCCGTCGTTCCGATCGTGGTATTCGCATAGCCGCCTTCTTGGAGGAACGCCAAGGCGTTGGCCTGCCGTTTCTCCGGCGTGCTGCCCCAGCCTTGATAGGTGACGAGGAGCGGTCTCCACGAACCACTGTAGAACACGTCAGGCTCGGGAGCGGCGAGAAGCTTTAACCAGGTAGCAGCCTCGCCTTTGAGCGCAAGCAACGCCCCGTTGGTCCCGTCGTCTGTGAGCAGCGCGTCAGCGATCGCAAGATCGCGCTGTGCTCCAGCGATAAAGTTATCGATCGCTTGGGCGTATTGGATCTCATCGTAGGTGGCCGTTTCAGGCAAATCGCTCCCAACCAATGCCTCTGCTTGAGCGATCAGCCCCTCGACTTGCGCAACGAGGACGGCATAATCGTCTTCCGGTCCCGCGAATACGACCGCTGGGAAGGTAGACAACAATAGCGCCACTGCCAGAATTAATGACATCGACCTCTTGAACATGATGTACCCCTCTTCTATCCTTGCGTTTTTTCTCTCGAATACCACAACACGATACCTCTCAAAGTGAGAGGTATTTCTTCAACTTGCTATACTTTTTTATAACTACTCACCATCTGTCCTGATCAAAGATCAGCTTATTTGACGCACCACAACACGGCGAATGCATTGAACCGTGTTGTTCTCGTGCATTTATTGTACAGTATTCGTGAAATCTTTTCTTGCGAGTTTTATTAAGACGTCATTTTCTTGTGGGCGATCCGTTGACTTAAGCGAACGGGCATGCGCGACGTAGGATGGGCATGCTCGACGTATGTACGCCTTCTTTGCTAACGATAGCAGATGGCTTATTCGGCGCGATCATCAAAGCGGTCGTTCGATAGAGCCGGACACTGCTGTGCAGATAGAGTAGCAATCAGCCCGCGCCGGACTCTCTGTCCAATGTGTGTAGTTCCGTTGACGAGTCTGTGGATGACGCGATGTAGCTTTATTATTAAAAATCGCCATTATGAGACGAAAAAGTAGAAATAGATTCCTGGTCATCTCCGCGTTCATTGTATTGTTCGCGCTTGTTTTCGGCTATTACCAGAACAACAAGCTAGAGGTCTCGACCTATCATCTGACGAACGAGAGATCCGGTCCGGTGCGCATCGCGCATCTGTCCGACCTTCACGGAAAGCAATTCGGGACCAACAACCGCAGGCTGCTGGAAACGGTCCTTGACCAAGAACCCGATCTGGTCGTGGTCACCGGTGACTCGATCCATTTCACCGGCATGAACCTTGAAAAGGTCGTGGGTTTCTTGAGCGAACTCAACGAAACGGTGCCGGTCGTTGTGATATCAGGTAACCAGGAATGGCGCTCACGAGAAGGTGATGAGTTCATCGGCAGCCTTCGTGCGCATGGCGTCATCTATCTGGAGAATGAGATATACACCCTCGTGGCCGACGGAAGCACGGTGCATATCCTCGGACTTGACGAGCGGATGGGAGGATCGACCCATGCACCCGGTGATCCTTCTGACCAACACGACCCCTATGAAACACAAGATCCCGCCGCGTTACTGGCAGAGCTGGCTCAAATGCCGGGTCTGCGCATCGTGTTGTCGCACTATCCGCAATACTACGCGTTGGAAGGAAATCCTCCCTACAATCAGTTCGATTTTGATCTGATGTTCTCGGGTCACGCCCATGGGGGGCAATGGAATCTTCCCGGTATCGGAGGCGTCTACGCCCATGGCCAGGGAGTTATGCCTCAATACTATCGCGGACTCTATGATGGTCGGCTGCTCGTCAGCGCGGGATTGGGCAACAGCGGGTTCCCACTACGCCTGTTCAACCATCCGCAACTCGTCATCGCGCAGATCAACTAGAAGAGGCACCTCGTTCTCTAAAAGGCGATCCAGTCGAATACGACAGTATCGCGCATATCGGCTGGATCTTGTCCGGTCAATTCGCGGATATTCTCACTGAATGTGGTTTCCGATATCGTCACCGAGCTGGGGTATGAACGGAAATACTCCCCGTTCTTGTAGCCAATCGTCAGAATCATGCTCAAGGTATGCCCATCATCAGCTAACCGATAGAACTTGAACTCCTGATCGTCTGCCCCACTGCTCCCTCTGGTCGCGATGAGTCCGTCTTGATAGAGGTAGAAGCTTATGCGATAACCTACATCCTGATTCTCGATATCGCTGAGCACCCGGACCGGGCGTTGCCCATTCCAGGTGAACAGGTCGTATTTTTGCATGTCCAGACGTGGATCACGTCCCGGTGTGAGCACGCCGATGAGCATCTCATCGTTGCCGTCGGCGTTGATGTCTGTGAACGCATAGTAGAGAAGTTCACCGTTATACGCCTCATACATCGCATCAAAGTTCGTGAACGTACCGGGTACGAATTTCTCCATATCGAAGTGGTACCGGATCGCCTCTTGATATTGCGCGATCACATCGGCGTATCGTTGATAGGATTCTTCATTTCTGATCGGGGACGAGATCGGACCTCTCCCTGAATTCGGGGCGAAGATCCATATGGGAGCGGTAAGACGGAAATAATCAGACAGATCTTGCGGTCCCAGGTACAGCTCGAACTCATCTGTGGCGAGAAATGCTTCGTATCCATTCATATAGTCCGAGTAGCTCAGCTGGGGGATGCCGGGAAAGAGAGTATCCATCTGCCTATGATTCAGATCACCGTTCGAGTTGATCAGCAAATCGGAGAGCTGCCCCAGAATAACGATACACCGATCATCGGCACGTGGCGCATCAAGGAGTTGCTCATTTTCCCAAACGAGATCGAACGCGAACGTGAGATCACTGTTATTGAAGGTGACGACATACGATCCCTCAAAGTGCGCTATATCCTTGACCCCGCCCAACTCAACACTCAGATCAGCAAACGACTGTCCCAATAATGAGATGACACCCTCATTGACCTCGACATCGGGTTGATAGACCGGGGGGCTGACGATGTCATCGACGGCTCTCTCTTCGGAAATTCCCCAAAAATAGAGTGCCGCACCGGTAAGACCCGCACACAAGAGCAGTAGAAGAAGGAACGCACCGATGATCCACGGGAGGTACTTTTTCCATTTCGGAGCAGGGGTAGCAACCGCTGTTTCGGGTACCTGCCCGGTTGTCGCACCACAGCTGGTACAGAACGGGGTATCATCGGCGATCTGCGTTCCACACTTGGAACAATACATGGGACTTCCCTCCGTACGTTACTACTCGATACGTTGTTCTATCATCTCGATGGCGCTCGCAAGATCAGGCGCTTCGATGCTGCCGGGAATGGTCGTACGATCGAGAAGATAAGCGCATTGGCGAATGACCGCGATGTCGGCGTTCTGTGCCGCCAGTACTCCGCGTGGTGAGTCCTCGACGATGACGACTGCGTCATGAGGCAATCCCAGCTGTTCGAGCGCGCTGAGGTATACCTCCGGGTCCGGTTTCTTGTTCGTGACCATATCACCGGTCAGAATCAGCGAGAAGATGGGTCTGAGATCATATGCATCCAGGAACGGATCGACGTTGGGCGGTTCCGAGCAGGTGGTGAGCGCCAACGGAATATCGACACGCTCGGCGAACGCATGCAAAAGAGCGGCACCCTCCTGTGCGCTCTTACCCCCGATCAGCTCTTCGAAGCGCCGGATCGACTCTTCCAAGATCTCTTCTCGGATCGCGACCGCACCCTTTCCCTCGCTATCGTCGAGTCGTCCACTCTCGATCAGGTGGGCGATGAGCGCGTCATCGAGGACCGTCTCATAGTAGGCGAACTCTTCCTTGGTGATGGGGATCTGGTAGTTCTCGCGCAGCCACTCCTCATAGATCTTGAAATAGAAATTCTCACTGTCGAAAAGCGTGCCGTCCAGATCGAAACAGACCGCACGGATCGACGAGGGCAAAGCGAGGTCGTTGTTCGTGGTATCCATATTTTCAGTATAGCGGAATGGAATAGCATCAAAGAATCGTGCGAGATTGAGGGGACAGTGGGGTCGGTTCCGTTTGTCACACCCGAAGAAAAAGCCCGAAATCTGATGGCTCCGGTCTTTTATGTGACAAACGGCACCGACCCCAATGTCTCACCACTGTCTCACTTGCTTTATGTATCAGAGGCTGGTGGCGTAAATATAGTCTGCGATGCGATCTTTGATGTGATCTTTTATCAGCGCGGTCGCGCTCATCGGTAACTCATCATTGCATACGCGCCGATACTGCGCAGGCATGTAATGATGCAGCAGTGGGAGGACGACCCCGATCGAATCGACGTTCTTGACGAGCGTATCGATCGCATCGGCGACCTCAACGTCGGCAAGGTAGTAGCGGCAGCGATCCGAGAGGCTGTATTTCAGTTTTTCCTCGATCTCGTCATCGGTTCCATGGTAGTGATTTTTCCAGTGGGTCGGATCACCACGCATTGTCGAGAGGAGCACATCTTTGAAGTTCGACGCAAGGTATGTGTGCGTGAAATCCTCGGCGACGAGTTCATCTTCGATACAGCTGAGCGCAAAGAGCGCTTCACGCAGTGCAAAAGTCAACGCCGGACCGACCTTCAGTATCGCCACCCCATCCTCGACCATCTGCTTGAGATGTTCACGAGTCTGGTAATCGGTCGAGTGGCCTTCGAACACGATGTTTTGATGCTCCCCGAGTTGAGCGGTCAGATCGGCCGCTGCCTTGCGGTCATAGGCGGTCACCGTCGCGTCAGAGAACTCGACGCCGGGCTGGACCACCACCGCGACGATCCGCTCTAACGTGTCATCGAGACCAAGGGACGTGAACTGCTCTTGAAACGCCCGATAGGTCTGCTCGAAGTGCTCGGGTTCGGTCACAGAAAGGATCTCCTCGTTGTCGAAAGCAC
>WRDL01000021.1 GCA_009784095.1 Coriobacteriia bacterium
CCTCCACTGGTCATGATCGCGACCAGGTCGAACGTCTGGAACGCCCAGATGGTCTTGGTGATCGCCAAGATAAGGATGACCGGCCTGATCATCGGTAGCGTGATCATCCAAAATGATTTCCAGCCACCCGCACCGTCGATGCTTGCCGCTTCGTAGATGTCATCGGGGATAGTGGAAAGCGCCGCGATCGCCAGCAAAATGACGTAGGGGGTCTCCTTCCAGATGTTGGCGATCACGATGCTGATGAACGCCATGCGCGGTGTCGCCAGCCAGTTGATGTTCTCACTGATCAATCCGAGATTGAAGAGCAGACCATTGGCCGCTCCGTACTCGGCATTGAAGATCCATTTCCACATGACGGCGTTGACGATAGTGGGCATCGCCCACGGCAAGATCATCAACCCACGCACGAACCCTCTGCCGATGAATTGCTTGTTGAGCACGAGCGCCGCGCCGACCCCGATCACGATCTCGGCGGTCACGGTGATCACCACGAACGCCAGTGTGACCAGGATCGACTGCTTGAACCAGGGATCGGAGGTCAAAAGCGCCGTATAGTTGGCAAGTCCGGTGAAATTGTAGATGGTATCCGCACCTTGGAAGGTGATCCGATTCAGACTCATATAGAACGCGAACAGGATCGGGAAGAGCAGCACGCCGAATATCGTCAGCGTGCTTGGCGCTATAAGTATCTGAGGAAGGAATCGGTCGAAGAACGAACGTTTCTCGACCTGCTTCTCAGAGGAGTTCTCTTTTTTGGATAGGAATCGAGCCATTACTGCTTTCGTTTCGTGCCTTCACGATATATGAGAATAACTCCGCTTCATCTCGCAACCGCTCATGCAGCGGAATCTTTCTTTTCTTCTCTTACGTTTGTCTCTTGGACCGACCGTTCTCATTTCAAAGCTGTCAGGCGTGGCCGACCGCAAGAAGCGGGGTCTCCCCCGGCGAACCAACTCACCGGGAGAGCCCTGCAATAATGTCCTATTGTTCGGACATCGCTTTCGCGTCTTCCATTAATTTCTGCATCTCGTCGAGACCTTCTTGCACGCCGATGTTGCCTGCCAAGATCTTTTGAGACACTTTAGCGACGATATCTGCAAAGTCGTCGACCCAGACGATCACGGGATAGCCACGTGAGTGTTGTGCCTGAAGTCCGAACGACTCCCAATACGGATAGAGCTCGAGCAGCTCGTCGTCGTTGTACAGATCCGACCAGATGGGCAGCGAGCCGATCTTCGTCGATCTCTCTTTGTCGAACTCTTTGCTCGACATGTACTCGATATACTTCCACGCCGCGTCCTTGTTCTTCGAGGTCGTGGTGATGGCCATTGCCTCAGGAAGCGTCAGAACGACTTGCTCGGCACCGGTCTTGGAGACCGAGTAGTCCGCCACCGCGATATCGCCAACGATCTTGGACATATCGGGATCCTGCGAATCAGCATAGACACCGGGCCATGCCTGCAAGAAGAGCGGGAATCCACCGACGAAGAACGACTGAGCGACCTCTTCGTAGTCGATGGTCAGCGATGAGGGGCCAAAGACCTTATCCTCATAAGCCTTCTGCAGCCAGGTGTATGCCTCGAAGGCACCGGGATCGGTCCCGATGACCGGGTTACCATCATCATCGACGAACTCGCCACCGAACGAATACACGACGAACATGAGCTGGTTGGTACCCATCTGCTCCTGTTTGTAGGTATCCAGATACGCGATGTCGCCGCGCTTCTCGGCGAGCTCAGCCACCTCGTCCCACGTCTTGGGGGCGTCGGCGACTCCGAGCTCATCGAGCATCGTGCTGTTATACATATAGAACCGCGTGTCGTTGTTCCAAACGATGCCGTAGTAGTTGCCGTCATCGGAGAACAGATCGAGCAGACCGGGGACCATGCCGTCCTTGATCTCGTCGGTCATGTACTCGTTGAGTGGAGCGACCCATCCGTTCTCGACGAACTTGGCGATCCACGCATTGTCGAACTCGATGACGTCATAGGAGCCGCCACCGGACGCAAGGTCTGCCAAGATGTCATCTGCGGCAGCTTCCCAGCCCTTGTTGATGAGCTCGACCTCAATGCCGGTCTCTGCTGTGAATTGTTCGGTCCTCTCTCTATGGAGTCCGATGTTGTCCATCTCGTTGTCGGGCAAGATAACGGTGATCTTCGTTCCCTCCGCTACCGCGCCATCGTCGCCGGTCGTGGTACCTTCATCCTCAGTGCCGCCGCATCCCACCAATGCGAGAGCTAAGACGAGCGCCGCTACCAAAGCGAGAACTAGCCATAGTTTCTTCTTCACGTTCCACCTCCATTTTCTTTCCGAGTTTTCACTTCTCTCATGAAGCCTGACACCTTCATTATACCTTCTCGTAGTGCTATCGGTGACCGGGGCAGTCATATACGGTCACCCCTTCAACTACTCTGTTTACCTCGCCGCTCGGGGACGGATTGTCCGTAGTTATTCCCAGATCGATCGATTTGAACATGGCGAGCATCTGGGAGAACACGAGCATCATCAGTCCTGTGCAAATATCACCCCCTACCGCAGAGTAGCCGGCAGGCACGCGGATCACTTCATCTCCGAGCAGCCCTGCCGCATCGTCATTTCCTATCGCTACTATCATGTTGTTCTTTTGCTGTCGAGCGACCTCGCTGAGAAGGTCACGGTCGTATTGCGCCGAGAACGGATCAGGTGAGACGAAATGCACCGTCATCGTCTTGTCCTTGATCACGCTTTTCGGACCGTGGCGAAAGCCGGTCGCGCTCTCGTACGAGCCGTTGACGATCCCATTGGTCAGCTCCATCGTTTTCAGTTCCGCCTCATGGGCGATATGCTTGAGAAAACCGCTGCCCAGATAGGCGACTCGGTCATAATCACGATCCGCCAGACGTTTTGCGACCTCGGTGAACGCTGAGCTCGAGGCGGTCAGATTCTTTGAGAGCAACTCGATATCGGCGCTGAGCGCGTCGAGATCGTCGAGATTGAACAGCGCGAAAGCGGTCAGCATCATACACGAGACGCTGCTCGTCATCGCGAACCCCTCATCGTTGGAGCCCTCAGGCATGACCAGAAGAAGGCTTCTGTCCGAGTCCTTGGTGATCTGGGCGAGTTTGGCCGATCCGTCACACGTGATCGCAACCTCGTAAAGGTCATCGATGACCGCTCGTGCATACTCGACGGCGCCGACCGACTCGGGACTGTTGCCGGAGCGGGCGAACGAGACGAGCAAGGTCGGAACATCGGAGAATAGGAATGACTGGGGCGCCGATACGATCTCAGTGGTGGGGATGGATTCGGACGCGATCCCCGGTGTCTTGGCGATCAAAGGCGCGACCGCATCCCCGATGAACGCGGAGCTTCCCGCACCCGTGAAGATGATACGACGCTGACGCAGATCACCGACCCGGTCCAAGAACGCCGCCATCTCGCCTTTCTTCTCTGAGAGCAACTTCGTCAACTCGATCCAGATACGCGGTTGCTGTGCGATCTCTGCCGAGGTCGCTTTGCAGTCGTGCTCGGCGAAGTAGGAGGCGTCCATCCCAAAGAAGGTCAAGGTCTCGTCCATCGTTGATCGGTCCTCTCTCATCGGCTAAGTCTCTTCGGGCTCGACCGCGAGGTTTCCGCGCGTAAGCGTTTCGATCGCGTGGTCGAGCAGCTCGGGCGCGCCTTCTCTGATGGCGACAAGCACCGCGCCGTGATACGGGTCGAGCATCGGTTCTTGCAGCACCGCGCCAAGCTTCTTGACGCACTGCTTGAACGGTTTGTTGACATAGCGCCGCTTCGCCTTGACTGCGCCTTTGAAATCGCTTGCTTTGAACAGACCGCCCGAGTACGACACCAAAAACGGCGTGCCGGTAAAGCCGAGTTTGTCGGCGACGGTCTTTATCGCTGAGACGAGCTCGTCGATGCCCGCGCGGTAGAGCGCGATGGCGGTGGGATCTTTTTGGATCGCCGCTTTCTCGAGTAGCATCTGCAGACCAGCGACCTTGTCACGCGCGGGGAGCACGTCGCGTTCCATCAACACGATGAACTCGAAGTCATCATCGAGATCGTAGTGGGCGCGCACGATATCGTAGAGCGGACCGCGCGCGATCCTGCCGTCAGCCTGCTTGGAGAAGAGCTGCATCGTCTTGCGACCGAGCCAGTAGCACGCGCCCTCATCGCTGAAGAACGGTGCCCAGCCTCCGGCGCGCGCCATCTCTCCGGATTCATTCCTTCCATATGCGATCGCACCGGTGCCGGCAACAACATTGATCCCCGGTTGCCCGGCCAGTGAGCCTGCCCAGGCGACCTCACAATCGTTGGTCACATAGACGGTCGTGCCCGTGTATTTGTTTTGCAGGGCTTCGGTGATCTCTTGATCCTTCTCGGCAAGCTCACCGAAGAACGGGAGCGCAAAGCAGATGCCTTCGACCTGCGCGAGGTCGACGCCACTTTCGGTCAGGATCTTCTTGATGCTTTTTTTGATCTCGGCCACGGTCGTGGCGGTCGTCTCGATGTTACGCGCGTAACCCTTTCCCAGGTGAAGAGAGACGATCTCGCCGTCATGACGCGCAAGCGCGTAAGCCGCTTTGGTGCCGCCGCTGTCAATGCCGAGGAAATAACGCTCGTTCAAAACGATACCTCTCGTCCTCCCATAATCCGACCGATCATCGATACACCTGCCTGCAACGTTGCCCGCAGACCGGAGACCGGACCGGCGACGTTACAAACTTATGACGTGCTCGGTCTCTTTGTCGAACAGATGAATCTCAGAGCAATCGACGGAGAACGTTGCGCGATCTCCGTCCTCGATGCTGCTTTTTCCTGAAACGCGTGCGATGCAGTGGTTGCCTTCGGTGACGAAATAGATGTATTTCTCGGCACCCATCGATTCGGCAAGATCGACATCGCCGGTGATGGGAGAGCTGACCGAGAAGTGTGATGAGTCATCACTGAGATACTCGGGGCGGATGCCCAGAACCACTTCGCGATCCAGATAGCGCTCGGCGAAATCGGCGGATTGGATCTTTTCAGGGATCAGGACCGCCTCTTGCCCGAAGGTCGCGTAGAGCGCTCCGTCGCTCTCGCGTACCACCGCGTCGATGAAGTTCATCTGGGGTGAACCGATAAAACCGGCAACGAAGAGATTTTCAGGCTGCTCATAGAGGTTTTGCGGGGTGTCGATCTGCTGGATGATGCCGTCCTTGATGACCACGATGCGATCGCCCATCGTCATCGCCTCGGTCTGATCGTGCGTGACGTAAACGAATGTGGTTCCGAGCTTTTTATGCAGTTTCGTGATCTCGGTCCGCATTGAAGTACGTAGTTTTGCGTCGAGGTTGGAGAGCGGCTCGTCGAGCAGGAATACCGCGGGGTTTCTGACCATTGCGCGTCCAAGCGCGACACGTTGACGCTGTCCGCCGGAGAGTGCTTTGGGTTTTCGTTGGAGCAGATGCTCGATATTGAGGATCGACGCCGCCTCATTGACCTTGCGATCGATCTCGTCCTTGGGCAGCTTGCGCAGTTTGAGGGAGAACGCCATGTTCTTATACACCGTCATGTGCGGGTACAGCGCGTAATTCTGGAACACCATGGCGATGTCGCGATCCTTGGGTGGAAGGTCATTGACGAGGCGCTCTCCGATATAGACCTCACCGGTGGTGGGTTCTTCGAGTCCGGCGATGATACGCAGCATCGTCGATTTACCGCATCCAGAGGGTCCGACGAGTACGACGAATTCCTTATCAGCGATATCGAGATCAGACTCGTGAAGCGCGATTACATTACCGGGAAAGATTTTGCTGATGTTCTTTAGTCGAATGCTGGCCAAGATCATTCCTTTTTCTCGCGTGACCCACCGACCGATACTCACTTTTTCAGTGAGTGACCTGTCCTAATTAGCATATCACGATTGAGACAGTAGTGAGACAGTAGGGTCGGTTCCTTTTGTCACATAGAGTGAAGAAAGAGGTCCCGGATAGTCAAAGCTTTTTTGTGACAAAAGGAACCGACCCTACTGTCTCACGAAGTGACGATCCGCGGTCCTGAATTCTCGTACCACTCCTCGAATATTCGGATATATTCTTGGGAAAGGTTATCGCGATGTTTCTCGAACTCGCGGATCTCGAATTCGATCTCCTCTTTGCCGCGCGCATGCTCGAGGCGATAGATATACAGATCGCGCATCGCATTGATGCCGTCGATGTAGGACTCGGTGATAAGATCGTCGAACTCTTCTTCGGATCCCTCGGGCATCAGCGTGCGCGATGAGGCATCCTCCATCTGTGCCACGTACATCTTATAGAGCTGGTAATAGGTCCGCGCGGCTTCATCGTGTCTGCGGCTCACGCTGCCTTGGTAGTAGTTAAAGAGCGAGGGTACGGTAAAGAGGAGTAGGACACTCAGCGCCACGACCACGGTAAAGATCCTGAAGAAGGTGGAGCGGCGGGAGGTCCTCTTTTGATCGAGCTGCGCCTCTACTGTGGAGCGATCCTCGATCGATATTGGTACCGTCGTGAGGTCGAGTATGAGTTCAGGCGTCGGCTCGGTCGCAGACTCCGGCGACGGGGAGACTGCGCTCCTCGATGTCGGATCCGGTGACGAGGTGACCGCGATCTGCGGAGACGGCTCGGGTGTCGGCTCTTGGGTCAGCTCCTGCGTCAGCTTCTGGGTCGGCTCGGGTATCGGCTCTTGGGTCAGCTCTCGCGTCAGCTTCTGGGTCGGCTCGGGTATCGGCTCAGATTCCGCAGTAGCCTTTTCCGCGTAGTAATCCCTCAGTCTGATCGCCCAT
Organism: Coriobacteriia bacterium; assembly: GCA_009784095.1. Taxonomy (GTDB): domain Bacteria; phylum Actinomycetota; class Coriobacteriia; order WRKU01; family WRKU01; genus WRDL01. Next base: position 6,767 of record WRDL01000021.1, read on the forward strand.
ATATCCTCGATCGTCTCGGGATTATCCGGAACTTTTCGCTCGACCACTGACCCCCCGCTCTATTTCAGCTGCGCGAGGGCACGAACGAACGCGATCTTTTGCGCGACCGGAGTGCTGGGATCCTTGGACGCCGCAATCACCCCATCCTCATAGGCGAACCCATCGTAGAGGTGGTCGGGATAGCGGAACGCAAAGCTGAAGGTCTCGGCAAAATCCTCGGAGGGATCGTAGGTCGCATAGAGGGTGACAAATACTTGATCGAGCCCGGAAGGCAGGATGCTGTAGCGCTCCCATCGATCACCCAGATAGTTCACTCCTCCGTTGAACGAGACGAACTCGTCTTGCCAATCATAGCCTTCGATCTCCAGGAAGAACTCGAGCAGATGGCCCATCTCGTGGATGACCGATTCGTGCGCTCCCTCAGCGTTGTAGATAACGAACGAAACGAAACGATCATCGACGCCGACCATCGCCTCGTCGACATCGTTGGGGGTCTCGAAGACGAACCGGGTCGGCAGCCCATCTTGCCGGTAAAAAGCAACAAGCTGTCGGAGAAAATCGGGACCGAGCGTGGCCTGTTGCTGATTGAAGATCTCGACGATCTGGGATTCGGACCAGATGGGGTCGACGACGATGATACGGATATCGTAGTACTGCTCGATCTGCGTGATCGAGGTGAAGTCATCAGCGCTCGGGACGCGCGGCATGTTGTATTCCTCTTTTTCAGAGAACAGGGTGCCATCGAGCAACAGACATCCGCTCACGGAAAACGCGATGAGCAACATGGTGAGCGCGAGTACGAAACTCGACACTGCGATCCTGCGACCGTTCTGTTTTGATCGATAGAACATGGTATACACACTACCATCTATCGGTCGAAGCGCTCTGACTCCACGCAATCACTACGTATTACCACGTGGTGTGGTCGCGATGAGGCCGGGACTCTGTGCGCGTTCTCGCTGATCCGGTACGCGGTCGAGCGGTTACAATGAATACCATGAGTGAACACCGTCAAAAAGAGGACCGCTCCATCAACGTGTCGAACACGATCAGGCTCATCGTCTGCGGCGGACAGGGGCCGCAAGAGGATATTCCCGAAGCGATCACTATGAAGCGGTATCTGGAGCAACGAGGTATCCCCGCCGACAGGATCATCGTCGAGGATCGATCGACCTCGACGTTCGAGAACCTCACCTTCGCGCGCGAGATCTTGAAGAAACAGATCGGCGACGAATTCACCAGCGTGCTGATCACGAACGATTTTCACGTGTATCGCGCAACACGCATCGCGCGCTCAGCCGGAGTGGAGAGTACCCACATCGGTGCCTCGATGAAGTGGTACACCATCCCCAGCACCTACGTTCGTGAGATACTGGCGGTCATGAGGATGTGGGTGTTCCCGCAGATAGAGCGATAGGATGGACAACAAACTGCAGACGACCCTGGCGCTGCCCACCTTCGCTGTCGCGGCGCTGGCTCTTCTCGAGGACGCCGGTTTCGAGTCATGGTGCGTCGGTGGGTTCGTCAGGGATTCGCTGATGGGGCGTCCCACCAATGATATCGACATCGCGACACCGGCTCTATGGCAACAGGTCCGCGAGGTCTTTGAAGCGGCGGGCTATAAGACCTTTGAGACCGGCATAGCGCACGGAACGCTCACGGTCGCCAAAGACGGAGAGCTCATGGAGGTCACGACCTTCCGCGTCGATGGCACCTACTCCGATCGGCGCCATCCCGACAGTGTGCGCTTCGTCTCCTCGATCGAAGAGGATCTCGCGCGCCGTGATTTCACCATCAACGCGATCGCATATCATCCGAGGCGCGGCATCCTCGATCCTTACGGCGGGCGATCCGATATCGCATCCGCGACCATAAGAACGGTCGGAGAGGCAAGCCAGCGATTCACGGAGGATCCGCTGCGGATCTTGCGTGGGGTCAGATTCGCCTCCCAGCTCGGTTTTGCTATCGAGGAGGCGACCTTCGAGGCTATGAGTCGACAGAAGGAGCTGCTTGATACGGTCGCGGTCGAGCGGATCCGACTCGAGCTGGACGGTGTGCTGTGCGGGGAGCACGTGTTGGAGGTATTGCTTGCGTGCATCGACATCATCGGTCAGGTGATCCCAGAGCTGTTGCCCATGAAGGACTTCGACCAGCTCAATCCCCATCACATATATGATGTGCTCGAGCACACCGCGCGCTGTGTGGCGTACGTGACACCTGTCCCTTTGAACCGATGGGCTGCGCTCTTTCACGATTTGGGCAAACCGAGAACGTTCTTTACCGATGATGAGGGAGTCGGTCATTTCCACGGCCACCCTAAGCACAGCGTCGAGATCGCGCGCTCCATCATGAACCGACTGAAATTTCCCACAGCGCTCAAGCATGACGTGTTGCTTCTGGTCGAGTATCATGACCGGGAGTTGGGTGCCGATCCCAAAGCAATCAAGCGGATGCTGCTCAAACTGGGCGGTCGCGTCGATCTGCTCTACGCGCTGACCGACCTGAAACGAGGCGATGCATCCGCACAGGCTCCTCAAAGCGCGGAGCGCGTCGAGCTCGCCCTAAAGATCGACGAGATGCTCACCTCCATCGTCGAGGACCACCAAGCGTTCTCGCTTAAAGATCTGGCGATCGACGGCTCGGATGTGATCGCGCTCGGAGTGGATGCCGGACCGCAGGTCGGTGTACTGCTCGAGCGCGCCCTCGACGGTGTCATCGAGGAGAAGTGCGCCAACGATCGAGAGTCACTCCTGGAGTACTTGAAGCAAGCCCTCTGATGCGCTCCCAAGCGAGGTGGTACTCGCTCGAATACCGGATGACACTTCGGGTGGGTGTCTAGCGTAGCTGATCGCTTAGCACTGCTGCATCAGGCGGGTGTAGAACTGAACGGTCCGAGCTAGCTCGTCGATACTGATCCGCTCGTTATGTCCATGCAGCGTGGCGCGTTCTTCCTTGTTCATCGTCATGGCTGAGAAACGATAGACCGCGTCGCTGATCCGACCATAATGACGGGAGTCCGAGCAGGCGAACATCAGATAAGGAGAGACCAACGTATCGGGCCATGTCTGGGCCACCGCACTCTTGACCATCTCCCAACTTTTACCGGTCACCACCGAGTTCTTGGACGGTGGCATCGAGCGGATAGCACGATACTCGACATCAGGATTGTCGATGATCGACTTGAGATAAGCGGTTGCACTCTCGGGCGTCTCACCACCGATGATGCGTAGATTGCCCACCATCGTCGCGGTGGTCGGAAACACATTGGTCGCGTCACTTCCCTGCATCATCGTCAGCGCGCAGGTCGTGCGCATCATAGCGTTGAGCTCACCGCCTTTGGCTTTGCACAGCATGTCGAGCACCGGTGCGAAACACCACAGATTGGCGAACAGCAACCGATACGCGAACGTCGAGTGACGACCCAGCGTGTCGAACATCGCCTCGACCGGAGGGGTCATCTTGAATTTGAACGGATGTTTCTCAATGTTGACCGCCGCCTGGGCGAGCTCTCCCACAATGGTGTGCGGAGGAGGTGCCGAGGCGTGTCCGCCCTTGCTGTGGAGCTTAAGCTCGACATCGAGCATGCCCTTCTCGGCGGTACCGATCAGCGCACAGGGCTGCGAGACACCAGGAAAGATGTCGGCGACCACGGCGCCGCCCTCATCGATGACCAACGCCGGCGAGATACCGCGTCGCTCGAACTCGTCGACGATAGCAGGCGCGGTCGGTCCGGCGATCTCCTCGTCGCCGGAGAACGCGAAATAGCAATCGTTATCGGGCACAAAGCCCTCGGCGATGAGGCGCTCGGCCGCTTCCATGATCCCGCACAGCGGACCCTTGTCATCGAGCGTACCGCGCCCCCAGATCATGCCGTCTTCGATGATGCCGTCAAACGGTGGCTTCTCCCACGACTGGTCTTCAGCAACCACCACATCATAATGAGCCATGAATACTACCGGCTCAGCACTGCTTTTTCCCTCGAGCCGATAGAGAAGACCGCTGGGCGCGATATGCGTGAGACTGCATGCTTCGTGAACATAAGGATAGAGCTGCGCCAATACTGCCGGGAAGGTCTCGAACGCCTCGGCGACCTCAGCTCGCTCGATCTGCGATGAGATCGTCTCTGAGCGGACCATCTCGGCGAGTCGCTCGGCGATCGCTTGCTTGTCGACCTCGACCGGGACCACCTCAAGCGGTGGCTCGACCGGGGGTTTGAACGCGAGTGTGCGTGCAATCAATACCGCGACAAAGCACGCGAGCAAACCGAGAATCAATGCGAGTATCCAGATCATATCGTCCTCCTTCGACCTGACTGTGATTGTAGCACTCACCAAAAGAGCAGAACCCCCGCTTTTCACGGGGGTTCGACGTTATTGTTGTCCTTGGCTGCTCAAAAAACTATGCGCTCTTTAGAAGCGACGCCTTCCTTCGATCGAGAATCCCAGTCCCAGTAGCGAGGTGACGAGCACGAGGCCAAGCGAGGACAGCGTACCCAGATCTCCGGTCGGAGGGGTTTGCGGTCCCGGTTTTGGTGGCTCGATCGGACCATCGGGACCATCGGGGCCATCAGGTCCATCAGGTCCGTCGGGACCTGCCGGATACTTGAGCCATACATAGCTTGTCCGGAGAGGAGAGCCCTCCCATTCCTGCGAGGCGGAATACTGCCGATAGCCCGCTTTTAGCGAGGTCGGGTCGTATTCCGTCGGTGTCTTCTCAACACCGGCTACTTCGATGAAAATAGCGTCAGGATTGGTGATGGTGAGTGTCCCGTCGATGGTCACTTCACTTTCGTCGGTGCACCATACACCACACCCACCGGCTGCAGTGACGTTGCCTTTGATGTAGATGGACGATTCACTCATGCACCATACGCCATCGAGGTAGGAGTTTACGTTACCGTCGACCGTGATGGTCCCCCCACCGTTGGCTCCCACACCGTATCCCCATCCCCATTCATTTGCCGAGGTAGGAGCATTGACATCACCACTGATCGAAACCGTCCCCCCATCGGTCGCGACCGCACCGTTACCGACTGCGTTGACACCGTGGTCGACTATGACCTTAGAGCCCTCGCCCATGGCGCCGACTCCCCCACCTCCGGCAGTGACGCTACCGGTGATGGTTACGGTGCCTCCGTTGGCACATCCCACCGCGTTGCCGCTTGTGGCAACGGAGCCTATGATCTCGACCACGCCGTTATCGTTTGCGATCGCAAAACTTTCAATGCCGGGAGTCAGCGCTGGCGCATTGACGTTTCCTACTACCGTTACCCTGGCTCCATCTTTGACTGCGAGAGCATCGTGATCCACCGCTTGCGAATTGATGGTACCTTCAACTCTGACAGTGGCATCGTTGCGACAAAGAAAAGCGCTGTTGGCGGTAGCAACGTTTCCATAGATGGACAGTATTCCCGGACCCTTGACGTCGAGTTCCTCGCCGTTTATCTGCAGGGCGATTCCACTGGGGTTGTTGATCGACAGGACATGACCGTTGAGATCGATATGAAGGAACACAGGGATCGTTACCGTTGCCGTGGTCGTGATATCAGCTTGCAACACGAGCGTATAGTTACTGCCCGCTGAAGCGAGCGCTCCATCGAAACTGAAGAGTCCCTGTGAGACACTTGCGCTATTGAACAATTCAACGGTATTCGCATCAGTCGGTCCCGCTGCATAGACCATGGTCGGCACCGCAACGAAGAGGACCGCGACCATCATCACCGCGAACAGGAGCGATAGTGCTCTTTGCTTGGTATTCATACTCATCCCTTCTTTTAGTGAGTATTTCTGTCAAGATCGACAGCAGCCGCTTAGCAGCTGTCTGTTCATCACCTGCTCATTGTATCGATAATCTCGTAATCGTGATAGTGATACCGGTCCCGGTGCTTCCCAATTGACTATAATGAAGGTGGCAGTGCTCCATCGCCCTACGATTGTAAGGAGTTCTCATGGCACAGACTTCCTATCCACTTGATTACCAAGTAGTCGTCACCTTGGGCGGCTACCCCCAGCATATCCGCGTGCGCGGTACCGACGCGGACAATCCGGTTCTGCTCTTCTTGCATGGTGGTCCGGGTGTCAGTGATCGGCATTGGGTCATCAAGGACCAATCCGACCTTGCCGAGGTATGCACGATGGTGTGTTGGGATCAGCGCGGCAGCGGGAAAAGCTATAGCGGTACCCAGGTCAAGCAAGGACTGACGCTCAAGATGATGGTCGATGATGCCGAGGAGCTCGTCGATCACCTCCGTGAGAAGTTCGATAAAGACAAGATCTATATCGTTGGGCATTCGTGGGGCAGTATGCTGGGAGTGCTGCTCGCGCAGCGCGCTCCGGAAAAGATCGCCACCTATATCGGTATGGGACAGGTCGTCGATCTGGAGGAGAACGAGGAGCTCGCCTATAAGTTCACGCTTGATGAGGCGACGCGACGCGGTGATAAGAAGGCGTTACGCGATCTTGCCAAGATCGGTGAGCCGGTCAACGGCAGTTATGGGGATCTGAGCAATTTGATCACTCAGCGCAACCTGATGACGAAGTACGGTGGTGGCACCTACAACGAGAGTGAGAACATCTGGAAGTCGGTCATCATGCCGGTCCTGCAATCTCCGGAGTATACCCTTGGCGACCTCGTCAAATATATACGCGGCTCGCTGTACAGTCTCAACCAGCTGTGGCCCGAGCTTGCCGAGAGAATCCGCTTCATGGACAGCGTCAAGAGTTTGGAGATGCCAGTATTGATCACGCAGGGGATCCATGATCAGAATACTCCGAGTGTGATCGCGCGTAAATGGTTCGATCAGTTGGAGGCTCCCAGCAAGGAATGGATCGATTTCGACCAGTCCGCTCACTCACCGATCAAAGAGGAGCCCGAGTTGTGGGGCAAGGTGATCCGCGAGAAAGTGTTTGAATAGAAAGCCGATGGCTTTTCGAACGGTAATAATTACCAATCCTGCGAGACTCCATGCGCGCAAGGAGCAACTTGAGGTTCACCAAGAGGACGTTTATCGGGTGCCGTTGGATGACATCGTCGTTCTTCTCCTTGAGTCACCTGATGTGGTATTCAGCTCCGCATGTTTATCAAAACTTGCAGATCGAGGAATTGCGGTGATAACGTGTGACAATAAGTTCATGCCCTGTGCATATCTGTCGTCAAATCTACCTCACTCGCGACAGACAAAGATGGCTCAAAAGCAGTTCGGAATGTCGCAACCACTCAAAAAACGAATATGGCAAAGGATCATTCAGGCCAAGATAGATAACCAGGCGGATTGTCTTGCCTTTTATGAGATCGATGGGTCTGACCAACTTCATCAGTATGCCTCACAAGTCAATTCGGGAGATACTTCAAACCGTGAAAGCCTCGCGGCGCGGTACTATTTCCCTCGATTATTTCTTGGGCACAGTCGAAGCGACGAGAATGTGATAAACGACGCTTTGAATTATTCATACTCTATCGTGCGCTCGATTATTTCTCGATCTATTGTCGCGCACGGGCTTTACCCACCACTGGGCATTCATCACAAGAATGAATTCAATAATTACAATCTCTCAGATGATCTGATCGAACCGTTTCGCCCGATAATCGATCTATTCGTGCGCACATACCCACCACGCTTAGAGTATTTGAGTACTGAAGATCGGCATGCGTATGTCAATCTTGCACATCTGATATGTTGGATAGATGATAAGCACATGAGTATCTCAAGTGCTGCTGAGCTAATGACCTCGAGTTTCGTAGAAGTATTAAATACGAACGACTTTCGTAAGCTGACTCTTCCAAGTGTAGATGGGGTTACCCTAAAAGAGAGTATAAAATGAGAATTGTCCTATGCATTGAAATGCCGATTCGTGGGAAACTCCAAAGAAGAGCTGCAACGAAGCTCAGGCAGGATTTACAGGATGCTGGATACACTCGTTTGCAGTTGAATTTGTTTGTGAAGATAATTGGCTTTCGTGAAGGAGTTAATCGCTATATTTCCCAGCTTGAGGAAGTATTACCAAAAGAATGCAACGCACGTATCATAACAATGACAGAAAGGCAGTATCAAAATATCGCACTGCTTCGTGGAGAAAAAAGTGCTCAAGAAACACATGTTAACTCGTCAAGGCAATTGGTTTTTTAAAGTCTACAATCGCTTTTTGGGTATAAAACCGCTGGTAGTGATGCCATTGTGAACTTGAGTGTTTGATTGATAATACGTCTTATGTGCTAATAAACCTCAAACTTTCCCATGATGTTGAGGTCTTTAGGGGCGCAAACTTTTTACCAGGGTTTAGCAAGAGAGAGTTGGGTGAATTATTGGAGGCTCTCGGAACCGGCAACTCGAAGGTCATTAAGGTTGCAGAAGAGGAGCTGCTCAACAAAGTGGCGCGAGAATATGTCGAGAAAGGATTCTTGAGCACTGATGTAGTTAAACCATTTAACCGAAACGTTGAATATACTCTCACAGCTCCGAAGGGTACAAGCGCTCTTGATATAAAGACTATAACTGCAGCTGCTTCTGAGGACGAGTTGCTGTTCAATAGAGGGTATCGTATAATCTCTGATAAGGTTGGATGGAAGAAAGATGATTACGCCGATGCAGTGATAACTGTGGTTGGGAGGATAGTGCCAGTATGAGCCAGGATAAGTATGAGTGGGAAGAAGGCGATCTCTGTCCGGTCGATCCTGTCGCCTATGAAAAATACAAATCGGAGGTTAAGGCTGGTATGGAGAAGTTACGCAAAGTTATGCGTGAAGAGGGGCTCGAACCCAAATCTGCGCATGTTTAGGAAACCAATAAACTAAACCAAAAGCCCCGCAAGGGGCTTTTTTGATGCCATAAATCACGGAACCAAGCCGTCATGCACGGCATTTCCGAAAAAGGAGAGAGGATGAACCTGCAACTACCCGACGAGGTATGTATCCTCGACATCTCCTATCGTGTCGCAGTGGTGGACTCGATAAAAGAAGATGACCTCGTTATAGGTCATGTCGACCATCAGAGCCAGACCATCAGGATTAAAAGCGACCTGTCCCAGGCAAAGGCAGAGCAAACCCTGCTGCATGAGGTATTGCATGGCGTATTCAACGAATTGGGTGAGTATCGGATCGATGAGGATGAGAGGTTGGTGCAGAGCCTAGCTGCGACCCTGCACCAGGTCGGCTATCGCTTGCCCTTGCGGGAAGGGGTCTGAGAAAGGGCGCCCCCAGCAGCTGATTTCGATTTCTTGCTGGTGCGTCCGTCTCGCAGAACCGAGGATGCAGCTTTCGCTGCGTTTGATTGATAATACGTCTTATGTGCTAATAAA
>WRDL01000022.1 GCA_009784095.1 Coriobacteriia bacterium
CCGACACTGTATTTCGAGCGCGACGATCTCGCGGAGCTGATGGGGGTCGAGGGCAGCGCGACGCGCGTGCTCGTCCAGATGGATCAATCGCTTCTCGGGCCGTTGCTGGGAGGGCTGTGGGGACTTACGAGTCCGCGTCTCGATCAATCGATGGGAAGTGCGCGTGCGTTCAACCAACAGCGAATCGCCGATGAACTCGAGCGTCGGTTCGACCAGCGCGGTTATGTGGTGAGCAGTACCGAGACCTCGGTCCTGCAACTGGATGAGGCACGGGGGCAGCTCGGTATACTGATCACCTTCTTGATCATCATGGCCAGCGCGCTCGCTGCGGTCGGCGTGATCGGACTTTCCGGTTCAATGACGCTCTCGGTCATTGAGTCGACGCGTGAGATCGGTATCATGCGCTCGATCGGTGCGAGCCATCGTTCGATATTCAAGATCTATGTAACGCAGGGATTGGTCGTCGGTACCATCAGCTGGTTCTTCGGCGCGCTGATCTCACTGCCTCTGTCATGGGCGCTGATGCAGTCGCTCATCATGGCACTGGGCATGAGCCTTGCGTATCGCTACAGTTTTGCCGGAGTCATCATCACCTTGTTGCTGGTCTGGATTATCTCAGCACTCGGCTCTTTGCTTCCCGCGTGGCGTGCGAGTCAGGTCTCCATCCGCGACGCGATCACTTACGAATAGCCAGGTGAGACAGTAGGGTCGGTTCCTTTTGTCACACTTCAGAAGAACAAAGCGGTAAACCCTCAAGTTCTCTATTTGTGACAAAAGGAACCGACCCTACTGTCTCACCTCATCGCAGTTGTGTGGCATCTGTGAACCACCTATGGTTCGACTATGCAGGCTCTTCTCACTATGCAAGAACTCACGTATGGTATGCAGCAATTGTTTTAACGTATGCGAAAGAGCTTGGGGAGGGTTTCATGTTACATACGTCGAGAAAAGTAAGTTCACGCGCGCTCATACTCGCGCTTGCGGGCCTCATGGTGACAAGCGTCATCTTGGGTGCAATGGTGTTTCCGCTCCGCACGATGGCCGATCCGATCGCAGATGCGGATCAGACGCCGTCCGATCATTCACTGCGCATTGAGAAGGTGACGCAGACAACTCGGATCGATACGCCGACTTTGACCATCAATGATACCGAGTGGAATGACGCTACGTTCACGCATATCTCCGCATCGATGCATCCTGCTACCATGCACCGCAGTGCGATCGCGCAGACAGGTCTGCTGTTCAACGGAAGCTTTAGTGAAACAGGCTATACCGGGTATATGCTTTTGCTGTCCTGTGAGAATGGGACCTCCACTCTCTCGCTGCTCTTCGTCGATGGCGAGCAGATGGACGCCGACAACTATAAGCCGGGAGCGTTGGGTACGACCCGTTCGGACGAGGTCCTTCTCACCACCGAGTTCGACGATGTCATCACTCCTGACTTGAACATCGATATCAAGCGTGACAGCGCCACCGGCGTCTTTACGATCTATGTCGAGGGACGCGAGGTCGCCTTGGTCCCGAATCCTCGTAGCAATGGGGAGGAACTATGCCTCTTCACCTCAGCGGCCGATATGACCACCGGATCCGGTGTCTCAGCAGATGTCAACACGGTCGAAAAAGAGATCTCGATCGTATCGACCCTGCCGGTCGACCGTGAGGATAGCTCCTGGATGGTGGGGATCGATCGCACCGGTCAGCTCAAAAATACCGGCGCAGCGCAGGCGCATACATCCATCTCAAGGGTCGCCGCTCCTGAATATGGTGCCCACATCATCACGGAGAAGTACCAGAAATTCCATAGTGACTTCGGCGATGCACTGCCACGCGAGAGTGTGCTCCGAGTCCTTGGAGGCAAGAACGACATCGCGCACTATAGTCCCGATTCGAGCGCTCTGCAGTCTATCACCGATGGGGCAGGCAAGCTCTGGAGGTACTATGCGTACTCTGTCGACGGAGGCGAGATCATCGTGGGGGCTCCGCCACTGGGTCTGTCAGGCGATGACTATCTGATCGATGAGGTCTCCTCGGATCACGAGATCGTCTTTTACTTCGTGGAGAACGTCGATATCAATGTGACTTTTCGCCTGCTCGGCGATGAGACCGGCCCTGACCTGACGGAATCGATCAAGACCAGTGCGCCGGCGATGAATCCTTATACGATGCTGCAGAGTTACCTCACTCCGATCGTCAACGAGACGGGAACGCTCAGTTACGCCGATCGGTATTCGCTCGACGGCGGGATCACGTGGCTCGATGGGACCCCGCAGGCGCCGACCTTTACCACCGAGGAGATGGCACAGCCGACCGATGCGAAACATATCGTATTGCTGTTCTCCGCTCGCCCGATCGTGACCGTGACCTATCGCGAGTACGCCTCGGTCCAGTCGCTTCTCGATAGCACCGGTGCTGCGCATCAGATCTATCAGCTGGACGGTGATGGACCGACTCACACCTTCAATGCGATGAGCAACAAAGAGATCGCCGATACCGTCGCATCCGGTGCGACCTCGATCCTGGGAGTCGCCTATCCGACCTATCGCGGATGGCAACTCGACGAAGGCCCGATACATCTGGACCAGGCTCCTCCGGTATTCGACACGTTGGTCGGTGGCGAGCAGATCACACTGTACTTCTCGACACACTACTCTATAACCGAGAACTTCCATGCCAACGATGCTTTTGACGCGCAAAGCCTGGTCGGTGCGACCGTACTACGGGATCCGGTCGTGACCGAGGTCGAGGGGGGCGCGACCTTTACCGGCTCGGCTCCCGGGACCAATCCACCGCCGAACTTCTTTGCACAAGGAGCCGAGTGGCGCTACATCGGTTGGGTGATCGATCGAGGGGATCCTGATTTTTCCAAAATAGCATCGAGTGATTATGATGCGATGGTCGCGCTGTGCCAAGGGCAAAAGCCGCCCGTGATCGATCCGGTCACCTCCAACGACATCTCGATCACCTATATATATGCTCCACTCCAAGCAGCCAATAAACTCACCGTGACCGAGCGGTACAGAGAGTACGAAAAGACCGAGCATTTTCTTGCACCCAACCAGCACCGTGAAGTAAAAGCGGGCGGCGAGCTGATCGCCGATCCTATCGATGCTTCAGGGTTCGGAGACGGTTGGGCCTATGTCGGGTATCAGATCGACGGTGGTGCGCTCATCGATGACGCCCTGCCGCTCGGAGTGATCCTCTCACCTATCGATCAAGCTCATACGATCACCTATCTCTACGAGCGCAATTCACGTGATGCGATATCGTCGATCGACGCGACCAAGACCGTTGAAGGCTTTAACGACTCGATCGATGAGATGTTCCGTTTCGCGCTCGTGGATGGTAACGGGAACATCGTCGATCTTACCGTCAATGACGCATCCAATATCACCTTCGACCTGCCTTTCGCTGATGAGGGGACCGCCGAGTACACCGTCATCGAGCTCGGCCTTGCTTCGGATCCGGCGCCCGCGATCGGCAGTGCGGCACCTGCGACGTCAGAGCCCAAGCACGGCTGGACTTTCGATAGTACCGTCTGGCCGGTAGCGGTCGAGATCGTGGCACAAGACCAGGATCTTATCGCAACGGTCACCTATCCTGACGGGGAGATCACCTTCAACAATATCTACGAAGGTACCCTTCCGGCTGGACCGAAGATCGATCTGGCGGTCTCCAAATCGCTCGTCGATGCCAACGGAAAAGCTGTCGGTGCGGGCAAGGAGTTCGCAATCGTGATCTATAACGCCGAGAAACAACCGATCGATCGTTTCGTGATCACCGCCGGTGGAGCGCCGACGGTCATCGGCAACCTTGCTGCGGGCTCGACCATCTATCTCGCGGAAGAAGGCGGATTAGGCTTCAGGACACAGGGTTTTGACGTACAAGCCGGCGAGCAATCCTCTTCGGTAGAAGCAAATGCGGTAAAGATCGAGGTACCGGTCACCGAGACTGACATGACGGTCAAGGTCACCGTGAGAAACATCGCGACCAACGTCAATCAGATACCGGGAACGGTCAAGCCGCTTCCGGCGACCGGAGATATTATCAGTACCGCTACGATCGCGAAGATCGCGGTCGCGCTCGGTCTCTCGTTGGTCTTCAGGTGGATCAGCAGCCGAAGCAAGAAGAATGCGGTAAACATCTAAACAAGAGAAATCCAGAAGAGGTTCACCTCCCCGAATCTCGTTATTTATGAATGGGGCCACCTTCGGGTGGCTTCGTTCGTTTTGGGACAGTAGAGGACAGTAGGGTCGGTTTCTTTTGTCACAAAAAGGTTTGGGTAATCCAAGCCCTCTTTCTTCACTCTGTGACAAAAGGAACCGTCAACCTACTGTCCCACCGAGTGACCTTGGCGTCCCGCTGGCATCCCATCTCGCGTCCTGCTTGTCACATTCTCAGGTATGATAGGTATCGCACAGCCACATTCAAAAAGTTGTATACGAAGGAGTCCTCATGCAGATGTTCGGTTCTGACAACTACTCGCCGGTACACCCCAAGGTACTCGAAGAGCTCGCGCGCGTGAACGTCGGGCATGTGGTCGCGTATGGCGACGACGCATTCACTGCTGAAGCAAAGGAGATCTTGCATCAGTACCTTGGAGATAAGTGCGATATCCTTTTCACATTCAATGGCACCGGCGCCAACGTTGTGTGTCTGAGCGGTCTGCTCAAACCGTGGCAGAGCGTGATCTGCACGAAGGATGCCCATATCAACACCGATGAGGGCGGAGCACCCGAGCGCATCGCCGCCGCCAAGCTTATCCCGCTCGAAGGCAAAGACGGAAAACTCACACCGGAGATGATCGAGCCCTATCTGGGAAAACTGGGCAATGAACATGCAGCTCAGCCGCACGTCATCTCGATCTCAAATGTGACCGAGCTCGGCACCGTCTACTCACCGGATGAGATCCGCGCGCTCTGTGATTTTGCGCACGAGCATGGGCTGGTCGTGCACTGCGATGGCGCACGGCTCGCCAACGCCGCCGCATCGCTCGGTGTGTCTCTCAAAGCGTTGACCGCCGACGCGGGGCTTGATGCGCTCTCGCTGGGCGGGACCAAGAACGGGTTGATGGGAGCGGAAGCCGCGGTATTCTTTGGACAGTCCCAGCCGTTCACGCGTTTTCTGATACGCAAGCAGAGCGCACAACTCGCCAGCAAGATGCGCTATATCGCCGCGCAGTTCATCGCGCTCTACCAAGATGACACATGGCTTGCGTGTGCGCGCCATGCCAATGAGATGAACGCCAAGCTGGTGGCCGGTCTTCGCGAGAACGGTCATGAGATCGTCCACTCGCCGGATGCCAACGAGGTATTCTGTGTCATGACGCCGGACCTGTTCAAAAAACTGAACAAGGAGTTCCACTTCTATGTATGGGACGAAGAGAATGATGTTGTGCGGTTGGTGTGCAGTTGGGATACCGAACCGGAGCTCGTTGAGCGTTTTCTGACGCAGCTAAAAGGTTAGTGGGACAGTAGGGTCGGTTCCTACTGCCACGCTTATGACAGAGTCTGGGGTAGGAACGCAATCCAGTAATAGATGGCAAACCCGAGTAGCGCGAAGGTGAATGGGATACAGATCCAGTACCATCTTCTCTCACGTTTTATGAATTCCTCGGTCGGCATATTCGAGGTACCATCTCCGTATCGGCGTCGCCAAGCCAGTCCCCAGCCGGTCCTTCCGAACCAGAACATCAGAGCGAGTGTGAAAAGCGTGACGAGCGCGGTCATCGCATAGACGCCGATGCGAGTCCACAGGGCAGTCTCGGCTCCCACACCGTATACCGCGCTTTGAATGGTCGAATCCAAAAAGAGCCACAGCGGAAGCACGATCAGCCCCGCGACGACCGCTCCGTGCGACGCACCCCAGATCGGGGGCATGAAGAACGCGCCCCAGTTAAAACGCGGTAGTTGCGGTACTTCTTCATCTTGCGGAAGATCCAGCGCGCCATAGATGATGTCGGCGGGATGATCTCTCTCACAGGTACCTTTCGCCGTCCGACGGACCAGACCGTTGCATGCCATGCAAAAACCGATGGTGTCCTGGGGAAGCCGTGCGTATCGTCTGACCTGATCGTCCATTGAACCTATCCGAGTATCCAGCACAACACCGCCGCGATCGCTATTGCGGGCAGCATATTGCCGACCGGGAGGCGCTTGGAGAGCAAGAAGTTCAGTCCCACCGCGGCGATCAGCGCACCGCCTGCCAGCTCGATACCGATGATGGCGACCTCGGGGACCACCGCGCCGGCTAAAAACGACAGCAAAGCGATAGAGCCCTGGACGATGAATATCGGCACGATCGAGAGCAGCACTCCCGCACCAAGCGAGGACGCCAAGAAGAGTGCCATGAATCCGTCGAGCATCGCTTTGAGAAAGAGCGTCTGAGGATTGCCGAGTCCGTCTTGGATGGATCCCAGTATCGTCATCGCGCCCACACAGAAGAGCAGAGAGGCGGTCATGAAACCCTCGACCATATCGTGAGAATCCGCAGCGACCTCGCTGTTCGATCCGCCTTTCGCGAAGAAGGGGATCTTGTGAGCGCCCGCGCTCAATACCTCACCGAATCGCTCCAGCCAATCCTCGAGACGCAAAAGCTCGCCGATCAAGGTTCCAACGATCAGAGAACCGGCAAAGATGATGACTCCGTATTTTGTGAGGAATCCGCCCTCTTCATTGAGTTGAGTCAGCGCGCCCAATGTGATCGACAGACCAATGATGACGGTCGCAAGACCGACCGCGCGTACCACACCGTCGCGCACGCGAAGCGGGAACCGGTCACCGGCGATCGCGCCGATAGTGCCGCCGATCGCGATCGTGATCATATTGACAAGCGTTCCCAGACCAGGCATAAGGTGGTGTTCCGTGTTATTTCTTCGTCAGCGAGTTGCCGGCATCTTCCCAGGCGATCGCACCGCCCAGAAATCGACAGACTCGGGTATATCCGGCATCAGCGGCATAGATCGCCGCACGATGACTGCCCGCGAGCGCGGTGTAATCGTCATAGACCACGACGATACTCTCCGGATTCTGCGGCAAGAGGGCGAGGAACGCCTCGATCTGCTCGGTCGTAGACTCCTCATCGCGATCGATCTCGGCGTTGACCGCTCCGGGAAGGTGACCTTTGAGGTAATCGCTTTCGGGACGAATGTCGATCACCGTCATGATCTCGCCCAGATCGACCCAGTCCTTCACCTCTTGGGCATCGACTATCGAGTAGCGATTCTGGAAGAAGTCGACCGCGGCCTGCTTGGCGGCCTTCTCGATCTCGTGCTCATTACCATCCGGTGCGGTACCGACCTTCTCACCACAGCCGACAAGAACAAATGCTAACAGGCAGGTCAAAGCTATAATGAGCGCAACTCGAACAGTTCTCATCGTAACTCCTTAATCACATCGCTCTCACCATGATCGCTCGCATCGTTTGAGAGCTTTTGTAGCGCGATCGCTCCTGCAGGACGCGACCGTTACTCGCTATTGAAAACAGTACCCAAAGTGTATCACAAGCACACTGAGCAAGCGCGCTGGTTGTAGGTAGTGCATCCGACTTGATACACTACGTTCATGCGAATCAACAGAAGCGAAAAGACAGCATGACCGACGATGTGAACAACGACGAATATCAGCTTACGTGGTCGATGACGCCTGACGATCAGCGACCGACCCAGTATGGGGAGTCGTACTCCATCCCGTCACCAGCACAGACCGATGGAGTACCTGATACGATGCCCGACGGCTCCTCGCCGCCGCGACGACGTAAGGCGTGGCAATGGTTGGCGATCGCCGCACTGCTCGCCGCGCTGCTCGGCTGCGCAGGTTGCGCGCTCGTCGCGTACTTGACCGCTCGATCCAGACCGGATGTTGTGGTCGAAGAGTCGGTCGAGCAGGAGCCGAAATATGAAGTGGAGCCGATTCCTGAGGCTCTCCTGAACAGCAGGATCGTCAAGGTCGAAGGACCCGAGTTCACTCCGGCGACCGTCACCTTCTCTTTCAACGGGATAGAGCACTCGATCACGGCGCAGGTCGAGAACGGGGTCTATTACGGCGCGATCAATATCGAACGTATGATGTATACCGATCATACGACGACCGATGAGCTCATCATCCGCGAATACTACTGGTGGCTGACGATGGATGCCGCGATGGAAGAGGCGGTCGAGTCGGTCGCGGCGCAACTCAGAGCGATCCGAGACGAGCAGGGACTCGATGTCGCCTCCTATGCCGAACTCTTCGTCAAATACGTCCAGTCATTCCCGTACGATCAGGCACGTGCCGACGCGGTGTTGGCTGATGAGGAGCCGGGCGAAGGTGACCCGCGCATGCCGGTGCAGACGCTGGTCGACGGCACCGGGGACTGCGACGAACTATCGATGCTCGCCGCCGCGATCCTGATCCATGAAGACTACGGAGCCGCTTATTTCCTGTTCGAAGAAGAACTGCATTTGGCGTTGGGGATCAAAAGCGAGGGACCGGGCTTTTACCGAAGTTATTTCGAGTACGTGGAGATGACCAACCCCGCCTATATCTCGGAGGTCCCCTCAGAGATAGGCGATGACATCGCGTTGAGCTCGACACCGATGATCCTACATATTGAGAACGGGCATCTGCGCTATCCGCAAAGCGCGGTCGATGAGGTCGCCTACATCATCCGCGCGCGCGACACCGCGCTCGAAGCGGCAGAGAACAAGCGCTACTTCATCGAGAACACTCCGTTGACCCAAGAGGAGTTCGATTATCATGTCGCACTCTACGACGTGTGTTTCGTGGCACTCAACTCCTTTCACAGCGTCGTCGACGAAGCGGGCGAGCCGATCGCCGATTCCCCGTTCATGGATCGAGCCATCGCACTGCAGTGGCTCGCGTCGAATTATTGGTGGGGTCCCTAGCTCCACCTGCACCGTTCCCCAAGGGTGATCTGCGTGGGTCCCTCACGTGATCGGCGCTCCAACTCGCCGAAATTCACATTCTCCCGTATTGAGATGTGTAGAGTTTCAGTGAACAAGACGCATACACCTGTCTCGGGACGTACACTTACTACTGTCATATTTTCACAAAGGGGGACTACTTATGAGTAAATCGGACCCAAGACGAGTACTACTCGTCGAGGACGAAAAGGCGATCCGCGATGCGGTAGCCGCCTATCTTGAGCGTGACGGATTCTGGGTCACACCGGCTGCCGACGGAGCTGCCGCGCTGAATGCATTTCACAATGACCCGCCATTCGACCTTATCATCCTCGACCTGATGCTTCCAAAGATCCCGGGCGAGGTCGTCTGCAAAGAGATCCGCAACGTCAGTGATATTCCTATCATCATGCTGACCGCAAAAGGCGAGATCGACAATCGTATTGCCGGCCTCGAGCTCGGCGCCGATGACTATCTCGTCAAACCGTTCTCACCGCGCGAGTTGATCGCCCGCGTCCGTGCGCTCCTGCGTCGCGTCCACAGCACCGACGATCCGCAACGTGACAAATTGGTCTACGACGGACTCGAGCTCGATATTTCAGCGCACCGTGCGCTGCTCGATGAGAAGGATCTCGACCTGACCGCCTCCGAGTTCAAGCTTTTGACGACTCTGGCGCGCTATCCCGGTCGTGTCTATACCCGTATGGAGTTGGTCGAGAAGGTGCTCGGCTATGATTTCGATGGCTACGAGCGTACCGTTGACAGCCATGTCAAGAATCTGCGCGCGAAGCTCAACGATGATCCCCGCGATCCGCGGTTCATCCATACGGTCCACGGCGTCGGATATCGTTTCGAGCCCCGCCAAATCGAGAGCGCACCTAAGAAGACCAAGAAATAAGCCATGTCCCAGCGGCGCGGACGGTTTACTTCACAACTTTCGACAGCATTCGCTATCGTTGCGTTACTGACCGCCCTTATGGCGGTCATATCGTCTTATTTCGCGTGGAACTACCAATTCAACCAGTACGTGCGCCAGAACCTACGCGATATCGCCGCGGTCGTTGCGACCGCCGCGACCAACGCATACCAGCAGTACGGTGGCTGGAACTTCTCGTACTATAACGTGATCCCGCAGGTCACCATGTCCAACGAGATCCGTGTGCAGATCATCTCGAACGATGGACGGATCATCTACGACGACATGGCGCTGCGTCGTCACATGCAAGAGGTCATCGCGGGAAGCGACCGCATGCAGTTCACCCAAGAAGCGGCCGATGACCCTGCGTTGGGCATCTATGATCTGGTGAATCCTCCCAGCGGTACCGCCGAGCAGGCTCCGGTCATCTACAACGGCGAGGTCGTCGGTACGGTGAGCGTCTACGCACTGAGTCCCTCGGGATTTTTGACCCAACGCGATATCGCTCTGCGCTCCGCTTCGATGTGGACGCTGGTCGCCTCGGCGATCGCCGCGACGGTGTTCGCCACTTTGGCGGGATATTATTACGCACAACGGCTTGTACGCCCTATACATAAAGTGACCGATGCGGCACTCGCGCTGCGCGATGGCGAGCAGTTCGCGCGCACCGGGCTGACCGGCGACGATGAGATCTCGCAGCTCGGAGAGATATTCGATACGATGGCCGACTCGATCGCGGCAGACCGCGAGCTGGAGCGACGTCTTACCAGTGACGTGGCGCATGAGTTGCGCACCCCGCTGATGGGCATCCAGGCCACCGTCGAGTGTATCCAAGACGGTATCTATGAGGCCGATGTCGAGAACCTCGACACCATTCAGAGCGAGGTCCGTCGGCTCACCCGCCTGACCAACGTGATCCTCGAACTCTCACGTCTTGAGACCGGCGCGCTCCCGTTCAATATGGAGCTCATCGATATCGCGCTGCCGCTCAGCTACGCGCTCGACGCACACTGGGGGCTGTTCGAGTCGCTCGATCTCACGCTGGAGTCCTACATCCGCGAGGAGCTCTATGTCATCGGTGACAACGAGCGCCTTCAACAAGCGCTCGGCAATATCTTGGGCAACGCCGCGCGTTATACGCCCGAAGGTGGCACCGTGATCGTAGGCAGCTACAAGCAGGACGAGTTCGCGGTCGTCGAGATCATCGACACCGGTATCGGCATGAACGAGGAGAATCTCAACAATCTCTATAAACGCTTTTGGCGTGCTGACAGCGCGCGTGCGCGCTCGACCGGCGGCATCGGAATAGGGCTTTCCATCACCAAAGAGATCATCGAACGCCACAAAGGACGCATCGAGGTCGAGAGTCAAGAAAACGTTGGCACAACGTTTAGAATTTTTGTGCCACTCGCGTAGCGTTTCAGCTACGATAGATACGTGACAGCAAAAGGAGAGGGAAAACGCATGATCGCGCCAGATTCGCGTGGAAAAGTCCGTGATATTTATGACCTCGGAGACCGGCTTTTGCTGGTCGCGACCGATAGGCTGAGCGCGTTCGACCACGTGCTTGCCGAGCCGATCCCCTATAAGGGTGAGGTGCTCACCAAACTCAGTCTGTTCTGGTTCGATATGATGGGCGATGTGGTCGACAATCACCTGATATCGACCGACGTCGCCGACCTGCCCGAGCAATTCAAGCCTTACGAGGACTATCTGCGCGGTCGGTTCATGCTGGTCAAGAAGGCCGCGCCCTATCCAGTCGAGTGTATCGTAAGGGGATATTTGACCGGCTCCGGAATCAAGGAATATGATCGCGACGGAACGGTCTGCGGTCTTGAACTGCCCGAAGGTCTGGTCGAAGCGAGCAAGCTCGAACCGGCGCTTTTCACCCCTTCCTCGAAAGCCGAGGTCGGCGACCACGACGAGAACATCAGTTACGAGCGAATGGTCGAGATCGTCGGAGAAGATGATGCGGCCGCGCTCAAGCAGGCTTCGCTCGATATATACGAGACCGCGCGTGAGTATGCGGCGTCACGTGGCATCATCATCGCAGATACCAAATTCGAGTTCGGCGAACATGACGGAAACCTCATCTTGATCGATGAGGTCCTGACCCCCGATTCGTCACGATTCTGGCCGGCAGATCGATACGTCGAAGGCGAGATACAACCCAGCTTCGACAAGCAGATCGTGCGCAACTGGCTCGAGGCCAGCGGATGGGACAAGGATTCGGATCCTCCTGCACTTCCCGACGAGATCGTGGATCTGACGTCGGCGACCTACATCGAAGCGTACGAGAAGATCACCGGTCTTCCTTTCGAAGCGGAGAGCATATACGAATGAGCAGAAGAAGTCCGCTGAACAAACGATATCAAAAGGATACGACCCCTAAAGGGGCAAGCAAGAGATCTGCGGCGAGTGCCAAACCGGTCCGCAAGAAAGGAACGCAGACCACCGCAAAAGCCACCGAAGTAAAAAAGGCAGCAGGTCCTTTCCCGGATTGGGAGGACTACAAGACGCTGCGCAAGCAATGGTGGATCGTTCTGGGCGTCTCGGCGGCAGTGTTGACACTGGCGTTGATCTTGAACGTGGCAGAAGTCCAGGAGCTGATCGGACTCGATGAGACGACCCAATACTTCATCCGCTCGGCGATGACGTGGGCGGCGGTCGGGCTGGTCGCCTATTCGTGGTATCTCGACCTGAGCCAGCTGCGTCCGATGATGAAAGCCCATCAGGCTGGAAAGACCTGGGAAGAATATCGGGCATCGATTCCTGAGAAAAAACGCCTATTCGGCGCTGATAAGAGCAGCGACCGAAGTACCGATAGCGAGACGACCGATCCTGACGAGATTTCCGCGGAGTAGTCCATGTACACGTTGACCCCCTTCTTCTATGCGCTCATGGCAGCGTATTTCATGCTTATCGTCGCGGCGGTCTGGGTCGTGTTCGACTCGTATCGAGCGCAGCGCATCGATCAGCTCACCGCGCTCGAGAAAGCGACCGGAAAGCGTCGCGAGCCGATCGCGTTCTATCGGATTTACTGCGCGATCCTGGTCATCCTCTATCTGCTCAATATCCTTTTCTCACTACTACCGATGATCAACGGCAGATTCAGATGGGTCTTCAGCCTCATCTCATTGTTTTGGGCGCTCGCTGGAGTATTCGTCATTTTGATCTACCTGCTGCGAGTCGTCTATCCAAAAGTGCCCTCAGATTTTGACGAGCTCAGCGACCAGTTGTTTTCGGATATCCCCGCGACGAGGATCGACGATACCGGCGGGAATGCGCCCGCCACACAAGAAGGTGAAGTGATCAGCGAGGAACTCCCTGTTGAGAACGGACCGCCCCTACAGGATCTGGAGCAAGAAGTGGTAGTAATGGATACAGAGACGGAAACGAGAACAGAGGAGTTGCCCACATGATACCAGTAACCGAGTTGACCGAACAGACCGCGCCGGAGCTCGCTGTCGAGCTTGGCCTCACGCTTGACGAGTACGCCAAGATCACCGACATCCTTGGACGGGTCCCGTCCACGACCGAGCTCTACATGTACAGCTTGATGTGGTCGGAGCACTGTTCCTATAAGACCTCAGGCAAGTATTTGAAGACGTTTCCGACTGAAGGCGAGCACGTCTTGCAGGGTCCGGGCGAGAATGCCGGTGTGATCAGCGCGGGCGACGGTCTGGCGCTTGCCTTCAAGATGGAATCACACAATCATCCCAGCGCGATCGATCCTTTCGAGGGCGCCGGTACCGGCATCGGCGGATGCGCGCGCGACATCTTCGCGATGGGCGCCCGCCCGATCGCGTTCATGGGATCCACGCGCTTCGGCTCATTGGACAGCAAGCATCAACGCTGGCTCTTCGAGGAAGCCACCAAAGGTATCGCCTCCTACAGTGTCGGCATGGATGTGCCGACGGTCGCCGGGGAGGTCTATTTCGAGGACGCTTATGCGGGCAATTGCTTGATCAACGCAATGGTGATCGGATTGCTCCGCGAGGAGAATCTGACCCGCGCACAGGCACATGGTGTCGGTAACAAAGTCATACTGATCGGTCTTCCGACCGGTCGGGAGGGTATCGGAGGCGCAAGTGTGCTTGCCAGTGCCGAGTTCGTCGCGAACGAGGATGGCGAGAGTCCCTCGGTGGATGTGACCGGCGTGGTCGGCAATCCCGATGGCGGACGTCGTCTCTCAGAGGTCAGCCTCGAGCTGCTCGAGAAGGGTCTGCTGATCGGACTTGGCGACCTGGGCGCGGCGGGACTGACCAGTTCGGCATCGGAGATGGCCTCACGCGCCGGTACCGGTATCGAGATCGATGTCGATACCGTCCCTCAAAAAGAGGAGGGTATGGAGCCGCACGAGATCATGGTCTCAGAGACCCAGGAACGCATGCTTGCCGTCATCGATCCGAAAGATCTCGAAGAGGTCGAGGCGATCTGCGCCAAGTGGGAGCTGCCGGTCACGGTCGTCGGGCAAGTCACCGACACCGGCAACTTCGTCGTGCGCGCCGGAGATGTCATCCACGGTGTGATGCCGGCACACTCGCTGGCTGAAGAGGCGCCCCCGTACGATCCCGAGGTCGCGCGTCCCGACTACCTCGACGAGCTCGCCGCGTTCGACATCGGCGCACTCGATCATCCGCAGGGACTCGAAGCGCTCAACGAGACACTCCTCAAGGTCTTGGGCAGCAGCAATATCTGCTCACGTCAATGGGCCTATGAGAAGGACGGCACCGACAAACTCGATCAGATCATCGTCGCTCCCGGCAACGACGCGGCGGTCGTACGCATCGGCGAGGGGGACTCGACGCTCTCGTTCGCCT
The DNA here is from genome assembly GCA_009784095.1 of Coriobacteriia bacterium. Classification (GTDB taxonomy): domain Bacteria; phylum Actinomycetota; class Coriobacteriia; order WRKU01; family WRKU01; genus WRDL01. The sequence continues at coordinate 14,639 of WRDL01000022.1, forward strand.
CTTGTGCCGACTGCAACGGACGCTATGCCTATCTCGATCCGTATCGGGGCGCGCAGATCGCGCTCGCCGAATCCGCGCGCAACGTCTCGTGCGTCGGCGCGAAGCCGGCCGCAATCACCGATTGTTTGAACTTCGGTAGCCCCGAAAAGCCCGAGGTGTTCTGGACGTTCGTCGAGGCGATCCGTGGAATTGCAGACGGATGCAAGGCGCTCGACGTGCCGGTCATCAGCGGTAATGTGAGCTTTTACAATGAAAGCAGCGGTGTGCCGATCTATCCGACCCCGGTCATCGGCATGGTCGGACTGCTCGACTCGGCGGACGAATCCTGTACGCTGGCATTCAAAGACTATGGCGATGTTGTTATCTTGGTCGGCGAGACCGCCGACGAACTGGGCGGCAGTGAATATCTCAATGTGATCCACAATGTGGCAGCCGGCGTGATCCCCGCGCTCGATCTCGAGCTTGAGCGCGACGTTCAGACGGTCGTACGCGATCTGATCCACAAAGATCTGGTCAAGAGTGCGCATGACTGTAGCGATGGAGGCATCGCGGTCGCCCTAGCTGAATCCTGCATTGCAGGAGAGATCGGTGCAACGATCGTGCTCGATAACGACCTTTCGGCGGTCTCCTCGCTTTTCAGCGAGAGCCAAAGCCGCATCATCATCACCTGTGAGAGCGATGATGTCGACCACGTGATCGATGCGTTCAACAACCAGAATGTGCCGTTCAGCGTCATCGGAGAGGTCGGCGGAGATCGTCTCATGATCGACAAATCGATCGATCTGGCGCTCGATGAGATCACACCCGCGTACAATTACGCACTGGAGAAGATGCTGGTAGCAGAGTAGAGGTCCTATCAATGCAGCACGATAATACCGTACCCTTCGATGAGGTGGTACCGCTTCCAGATGAGAGAGGTCGCTCGTTCGATGAGTTCGACCCCGA
>WRDL01000023.1 GCA_009784095.1 Coriobacteriia bacterium
CGTCGATACCCACACTCGCGTGAGGCCATGCGGTCGAGTTGGTCGCTTTACCGATCAGGTCGTGACACTGGTCGCAACCATACGCGCGAGCATTCGGATTGACGATATTGTCATAGCGACGATACCCTCCTGCTGCGTTACCGGGATGGCAGGGTCCGCAACCGGTCCTCACGGTACCGGCGACATCCTTTGTTACCCCGGTCCCATGACCGGTACGCATCGTATCGACACCGACGAACCCATCAGTGTGGACCACGTATTGCCCACCGTTATTCGATACATCATGGCAACCGCTTTGTGAGCAGGTATACCCGGTCGCTGTCGCTTTAGCCGCCGCGAACTGAGCTGCCGTGACTCCCGCAGGAGGCGCGCCGTCCCATGGTACCCGCGCGGTACCGCTTTGGAACCAGTTAGCACCCTCACCACTGCCACCACCGACGACGTAGGTGATACTCGCGTTCACGTTGCCGGCTTCAAAGTCCGCAAGAAGTGTCGCATCAGCGTTGTCTCCCAGCATGAAGTGATTCATCGCAAAGAACTGCGAACGCGAAGCGCCGTGTACCGAGCCACCGTGGCACTTCAACAAACACCCTTGGCTCGTATGCGGTCCGCTGACGGCACCCAGCGCCGGATTCTCCCACTCGATGAGTTTGACCGAACCGCCACTGCCCCACGCGGTGTGGCAGTTCAAACATGAGTCCGCGGCGGTCAGCGTAAAGCTGTCCGCTGATGCGCGATGCACTGAGTGGCAGACCGCGCATTTGACGGTCGAGGTGGTATACCCACCATGCGGGGTGTCTTGTGCGGTCGAGCCCCCACTTCCGATATAGATGTTGTTCGCGTCTTGCCAGTCGAGATACGGACTGTTGTTGTGGTGACAATCGGTGCAATTGGTGCCTCCGCGTGCCACCGCGTCACGGACTGCACGTCTCGCGCCCGGACTATGGCATGTCGCGCATCCCCGTGCATCGTGCACGGTTATGATATCGAGTCCGACAAGACTCTCCATCGACTCATGACATCTCGCACAGGTGTCATCTCCGCCTGCATTGGCATGCTTGCTTGTGATTTCGGTGGCACGGTGGATCGCCGTCGAGGGAGATGATGCATGGCAGTTCGAGCAGCCGATATCGGGAATACCATTCGCGGAAGGTCGAGCCGATCCACTGTGGCAGGTCAAACAATTGCTGTATGGCTTGTGAGTAGCGACGGTATCGGTGCTGTGGCATACTTCACACGCGACGCCGGTCTCATTTGGTGCAGAGGCATAATAGGCAGCTGCATCATGAGAGGTAGTTACGGCACCCATCGGATGGACATCGTGACACGCATCGCAAAAGTCGTTGCGCGCAGAGATCGCATCCTTTACGCTTTGTGACGCACCCGGTGTGTGACAGGTCTCGCATCCGTTCGTAAGGTGTATCGAGACCAGCCCACCCTCAGGATCATGACAATGCGCACAGGGAAGATCCGGTCGAGTCGCGTAGTACCCGCTTCCATCGTGCGATATCGCACCATGCTCGGTATGGCACCCATCAAAGCACCCGGTCTTGCCCGCGGCGATCGCATCGATCACATCCTGCTCGGACGATCCGTGACAGATAGCGCAGGTCTGCGCATCGGTCGATGCTCCACCACTGCCATAATGCGCTTGCATGAGCGTCGATGCGCCATCGAGTGAGACGTGACAACCGGCAGTACCACAACCAGTTATGTCATCGACGAACGCGTGCGTGGTCGGCACATCACTATGGGTATCCTCGTCATGAACTTCGGTATGGCAATCGAGGCATTCCGCCTTACCGGTATTCGGAGTGGTCCCGTTCAAAACAAGCGCGCGGACCGTGCTATAGGGGATGTGTGATACCCAGTTCCCACTACTGGCATGGCACACCCGACAGGTATCTGCCTCAGCCGGTTTCTCGTGTACCGGGATGAGATTCGGCGTCGTGGATATAGCTCCTGAGTGACACCCTCCACAACCACTGGTATGGCAGTTGTCACATGCTCCATAAATGCTGGAGATCTCAGATGCCGGATTGGTCAACGTCGCGTGTTTGTCGAAAAGAGTCGTGATCGCGGATGCGTGAATAGCGGATATATCGTGACAGGCGTCACACGACGCACCGCTTGCGGGAATCAGAGAGGATTCATGACATCCGGAACCTTGGCATGATAAGTACCACGGATCCCTATCACCGGTGAAGAATCGATCATGGATCTCAAGCAGATCAGGTAAGCCTGAGCTGGAGCCGATGCCATGGCAACCTTGATCAAAGCACGAAAGACCATATTTGACCTCAAGAGAATTCGCAAGGTTGGACACATCATCCAAGGGATGGACCGGTGACTCGTAAGGATCAAGAAGATTCTGGTAGTCACCCCACGGAAGTTGAAGCGGGAGCCATCGAGCATAGAGGGTTATGTTGTTATCAGGCATTCTGTTGAGAATAAAACTCCATTTCGTAAGTGGGGTGAATGAGGGATTGGTATACCACCCTTCAAGCACGTTGCCTGCATAAATGACGTTATCCGGTTCCGATATGAAACTGTTGTAGTCGACCAACTGGACCCCAGGTATTGGTACCCCACCCATCGTGTCGAATGTGACTTCGTGCCTATTGATCGTCCATTTCGCATAAAGTGTATACGCCTGATACACCTGTGTGGCGAAACTGAACTCCTGGGTGTATCCGTTGTCGGTATACCACTTGTCATCGGTCGTATACCCGGTGCGGGTCATACTCGATGGTTTTGCGACTACCATCCCCCAGTCGATTATCTGCGTTGTGGGCGCAGGGGTTCCACCATCAGCCATGAATGCGATCGCAAACTGTGTAGTGACCCATTTGGCGTAAAGAGTAAGATCATCCATCACCGGATCGGTGTTGAAATCCCATTGTGTGCCTGTTTCAAAATCAGAGGTGCTGAACCATCCGACCAATGTTTTACCAATCAACTGTGGCGCTGTCGGTTCACTCGCGTAGGCACCCAACACTACCTTCTGCGAAGTAGGAACAGGTGATCCGCCATTTGCCTCAAACGTGATCGTCGGATTCGTAGGAACCCACTTGGCGTAAAGGACAAGATCGCCTTTTATTGGTGCAGAGAAAACATTAAGCTGTGTTCCGGCGAAATCGGTATACCAGTCGACAAATACATAGTCGGTCTTCATCGGATCGGGGAAAGGCCTCGCGACCGTGTCCCCCCACGAAACGGTCGCGGGAGCTATGATCGATCCTCCGGTGGTATTGAACAATACCGAAAAAATTGAGTGTCCAAGATAGGTAGGTGCTGGATTGTCGTCTTCCTCATAGATAAGCAATAGGTTGCCTGCGGGTAAGTTTATTTTTACTGAAGCTGATGTTGAGGCAAAGGCTCCTTGACCTACATGGCGTATTTCGTCATATAAAACGATATCCGTCATGATGCTAGAGCTCGCGAATGCCCATGGACCTATCATCTCAAGGCTACGCGGAAACTGCACTTCTTCGAGAAGGGCGCTATCACAAAAGCAGTCTTCGCTAATCTCGGTGATCCCTTCCGAGATGACCAGTGAGATGATGTTGTCACAACCACCATCCCTATAGAGTTTTTCAAGCTTGATGACCTGATATCCATCAATCATACTCGGTATGATCAGATCGGTATCGCTCCCCAAATAACGAGTGAGAGTTATCGTACCGAAACCATGTGGTTCGTACTCCCAGTCGCCATCACTGCTGATGGTTGCACTCGCTATTGTTGGGATGCAAATGGCTATCGAGAGCGCACAAATGAGAGCGAGAAACGATAGGGTATATTTTGTAAAACGACTCACACCGACCCCTTCTGTTGAGGTATGCTCCTTGACAGAATAATACGACTATCATTGTAGCAGGTTGACCGACAAAACTAAACTAGTTTGAGCCCAAAAAAACCTACTCGAATTGAGACGGCTTTTTGTCACCCATTGTGGGTTTCCCTAGATAATTACACTTGAATCATCGAATGCCTTAGCCATAGCTGATGCAGCCGCAGCGTCTGAGATTTCTGATGATTTGCCTTCATTCAATATGATCACATTCTGTTCTATAGCCCAAAAAACTCCCCGGTTTCCCGGGGAGTTTCTACTTGCATCTTTAAAACAAATACTTACTTGACGATGAAGATGAAGTCTGAACCACTAAACGCATAGGTGGTTCTTGTCCCGATGACCGGACGACCCCACTCGGCTGCATTCCATGGGAAGCGACCGTTGAGGTTGTGACCAGTACGACGAGTTGCCGCAACATTCGAGTTTGCGGGAGCTCCGAAGTACTGCAGAGTCAAAGCGTCAGTCGGGATATGGCACTTGAGGCACACACCGTCATTGATGATGCCAGAGCCAGCCGTCGGATCGGTAAGAGCAGTCGTGCCCGTAACCGCTTGGTTACGTACTACCCAGCTTTGATCCATCGCGGTGTAGGTCGTTCCCGTCGGAGTCTGTGCATAGCTTCCGATGTTTCCGAGATACATCCACAGATTGCCAGAGGCTTGAGCAACAACATCCGGCTCGCCAACGCCTGCCCACTCAAATACATTGATGGCACGATTCGCATGTGGCCATGCAGTCGTTCCAGTCAAGACACCGACCATATCGTGGCATTGGTCGCAACCGAATGCGCGCGATTGATTCTGTGCGGTGGGGTACCCAGTCGAAGCAGCGTCACCAAATCCACCAGAAGGACAACCGGGATGGCAAGGACCACAATTGTTACCAACGTGATTACTGAAGTTACCAACACTGTGGCCGGTCATCTGAAGTTCAGTACCCTCGGGATCCGCAGCCGTTGCGGTACGGAATCCACCAAAGCCCCAGTCAAGAACAGCAAAGATGCTGTTGTTGTGGCAACCGGCGCGGTTACAGGTGTAACCGGTAGCGGCACCCTTGGCTGCAGCAAACTGCGGTGCATTCACGCTCGGTGGCGTTGACCACGCGTTTGGTGTGCCAGTGTTTCCTTTTTGGAACCAGCCTGCACCGGTCAAGGTACCTGCAGCCCAAGTATCATCGTAAGAAATGTTGCCGCTGAAGTTGCTAGCGCCCATTTCCTCCATGATCAAGGCATCAGAGCCACCGGCATTACCCAGCATATAGGCATTCATACCGTTGAATCTTGATGGACGAGTTCCATGGATACCACCTGCGTGGCACATACCCGTACAGTTCTGAGAACTGTGGGGACCTGCACCTGAGGGAGCCCACTCGATCAGCTTGGTCGCTGAACCAGACCCGAAGGTCGTGTGACACTCGATGCAAGCACCGGCAAACGCAAGGTAGTTGTTGGTCTTGACATTGACCGCACTACCAACTGATCCTGAGCCAGGAGCGGCAGCGTTAGTGGGATTGACACCCCAATATGCGCGGTGAACACTGTGGCAGACCGCACACTTTGTTGAATTGGTGATATAACCACCGTGGGCAGTATTGCCCAATTGATTCGCTCCAGCCATAGCTTGGGCGCCTGGCCATGACAGGTAACCTGCCATAACATCGTTTCCGGCATCCATACCATCAGGAGCATAACCTGCGTATTTTGCACCAGCGGCTGCACTAAAAGCAAAGACGAGAGCGAGCGCCAGTACCAAAACAAACAAACTTTTCTTCATTGATAAATCTCCTTTTATATGAGTTTTTCTTGTTGTCTCTTTCATAACAAATCACCCCCTGTCCGAGCATAGAATAAAACTGACTAAGTCAGTCCCACATATTGTACTACCTTTAGAGGAGTAAATTCAAGGCTTTTTTCGAGTATTTTTATGGAGAATACTACACATACGTGCAGGTATAATAACTATCGATGAATAAGCGGAACCTTCATAGTTTTTATCACATCCGGGCAGGTAAGAACGTCAACGGATCTGCCCTATGAACGCATATATAAGACTGTTCAGGAACACCCTTTTCAATATCTCAGCTTATGTGGTGACCGGTCTTGTCTCATTCGTCACGCTTCCTATCATGCTTCGCGCCTTCGGCCAATCGGTCTTCGGCGTATACGTGATCTCTCTCTCGATCGCCGGCATGATCGCGCTCCTTGATTTTGGGTTGATCACGGTCCTCTCCAAAGAAGTCGCTCAGATCGCTGAGACCAACCATGACGCTACGCTTGCCCGACTCGTTCACCTTGCGCTGTTCTGGCTTATTGCGATCGGGGTCCTGAGCGCACTGGTGCTGTGGGCTATCGCTTACCTGCCTGGTCTCTTTTCTTCGTTGGACGAGTCTGAGTTGCACCTCTTGCGCAATATGCTGTTGGTCCAGGCGGTTGCGCAGCTGTTCTTGTGGCCATGTAAAACAGCTAATGTCATCCTCATCGGAAAGCAGAGTTTTGGCGTGATCTCGCTCGCAAACCTCATCACTGCCCTTGCCAGTGCCGCTATCATTGTTGTAGTGCTTATTATCGGACGAGGACCGGTGCTAATCATCGCGTTGACCAGTCTTATGACGTTTACTGTGTCAGGAGCGCTTCTGATCTATGCGGTAAGGACCTATCATACCCCTCTTTCACTCCCCTCGGGATCATGGTTTATTCCCGCCAGTCAAAATCTATTTAGAATCGCGATCCCGCTGTTCATCGTACAGATCTCCGCATTCCTCATGCAGCAACAGACTGACCGTCTCTTGCTTGGTCTGATACTTGGCGCGACGGCAGTAGCACTATATGAGGTCGCTGCGAGGATCGGTACGCTTGTGATACAGATGGTGTCATTGGCTCTCTCGGCGTTTCCTCCTTTCGTCGCGCATCTTGACAAGCACGCAAGCCGAGATGAAATCGCTCATTTTTTCTTGCGTACCTCGCGCTATCTCTCTTTTCTCGTTGCGCCTATCTTGTTGGTGCTGGTGGTTCTCGCGCCCCAAATCATCCACCTATGGGTCGGTGATGACTTCCTTACCGCTACTCTCGCGATGCGTCTGCTCACGTTGAGCGCGCTCTATTATCCGTTCCTTATGGCGGCTGACTCGATACTGATAGCACGCGACAAATATCATCTTTGGCTTCCCTTCGCTGTCGTAGCCGCTCTCATCAACCTTGCTTTGTCTTTTCTACTAATCCGTACCTACGGACTCAATGGTGTAGCGATCGCGACGCTCTGCGCGAGCTTGTTTGAGGGATTCGCGTTTCTCTTTGTCACGCGAAACGTGATCGGTTTCACATTGCGAGCATGGCTCGCAGAGGTGGTCGTTCCCGCCTTGGTCCCCTCACTTATCGGCGCGGTGACGCTGGGGGTCTTTATATATGTTTTCCCCATTACCTCATTAGCAATGCTCTTCTTTTATTTCGCGCTCGCTTGCGTGCTCATCTATAGTTTGATTCTAGCGTTCTCATTCACGCCGAGGGAACGCGCGCAGAATTTCGGGCACCTTCGTAAACACAGCTCGTGATCGAAGCTTTGCGGTCTTTTCTCGACTCCTGGGGCTAGCTGTTCCATTGCGCGATCGTGCGTTCTATACCTTCTCGCAATTGTATGGTCGCTTGCCAATCAAGAAGTTCCTTCGCTTTTGTCACCTTTGGGACGCGATGAATAATATCCTCGTATTTTTCACCGTAAAGTTGCTCGGTATCAAGGTCTTCATATCCAATATCGCTGTGTGCGACGCTGAGTATGGTCTCAATGACTTCTTTGACCGTGCTGGGAACGGTATTGCCTAAGTTGAACGATTCCCCAATCGCTCTCTTAGATTGCTCGATCGTAGTCAGTCCGTCCAATATATCGGAGATATACGTGTAGCACCTCGTCATGTGACCTCCGTCATACATGATAGGTTGCTGTCCGTTCAAGACGCGCTCGATACTTTGCGAGACGACAAAGATTGGGTTTTGACGAGGACCGTATACATTAAAGAAACGCACGATCGTAAAAGGAAGGTCGAAAGCTTGCGCGGCACCATATATCATGTGCTCGCAGACAGCCTTACTACTGGAGTAACTCCAACGGTTGATAGAGGTTGGACCGAGCACACGGTCGGCGTCTTCTGCCCACGGTATTGCGGGATTCTTTCCGAACACCTCCGAGGTGCTTGAGTAAATGAATCGTGTCTGGTGCTTGATGACATGATCAAGGATCAGGCGCGTTCCTATAACGACGACATCGACGAGATTGAGAGGATTTTCAACATAGTTCTTGATACCGACGACCGAGGCAAGATGATAAAGTGCGTCGGCATCAGGTTGGTAGAACTGTGCGATGTCGACCGCGTTCGTCATATCCCCTGTAACATAGTGAAATGATGGGAATGTCAGTGCATGCCTCAGATTATGAACCTGGTCTTGTGGTGCGAGATCGAACCCATACACCTCATGACCTTCCTCAAGAAGCCTGTCGGCAAGATGGCTCCCGATGAAGCCTGCGACACCGGTGATCATGATTTTTCTCGATCTCATCGTCCCACTCCTCGATAACTCAGCCCGAGTTGTCGCATATTGGCTATCTCCTCGCTCGAGAAATAGCGACGTCCGTCAAAGACGAGGCTGCCCGGAGCATAGCGCGCGATCGTATCAGCGGTGATTGCGCGAAGCTCTTTGTGGGCGGCGAGAAAGGCAACACAATCTGCATCCTTTAGAGCGCTCTCGATACTGTCGGCAAGCGGATGATCGGTCACCATAAGCGCATCGTGCGAGGCGACAAGTGGATCATAGATCTCTACCTGATACCCGCGCTCGAGCAACTCATTGATGAAGGGCTTCGTCGGGCTGTAACGACAATCTCCCGTATCATTCTTAAAGGCGATTCCCATGACAGCAATCTTGATCTGCTCCGGACGCTTGTTCGGACAGAGTTCACGCAATTGGTCCTCGACTATGTGGGCGCATCGGATCGGCATCCGGTCATTGGTCTCGCGGGCAGCGACAGGAAGCTTCAAGTCAAGATCATTCTTATGTCCGAGGTCTGCCACGAACCAGGGGTCCTTGGTCAGACAATACCCTCCGACCCCGACCGAGGGCAACAGGATGTTAACGTGATGTTGTCCTTTGGGTAGACTATTTGCTGCTCTGATCACATCAAGGACATCGATGCCGAGCTTGTGGCATAACAACGCCAGCTCGTTGGCAAGAGCAATATTGATATCTATCCAGAGATTGTCGGCAAGCTTTACCATCTCCGCTGCTTCAGATGAGGCAACTAATATCGTCTCAACACCAACCGCCTCATCAAAGAAATCCATTGCCCGCATGCCCGCTTCAGCAGTGACACCGCCGATAACGATCGGGATCGTTTCGAACTCATGGATCGCGTTGCCTTCAGCGAGGCGCTCGGGACAGAAAGCGACGTGAGCTTGTGGTAGCTTCCCGGCGACGATCGAGCGCGTAATACCGGGTGGGACCGTGCTCTTTACCACGACCAGCGCGTCATCCACCACATACGGAGCGATCTCTTGACAGGCGCTGTCCAGATCGGACACATCAGCTGAAAAGTCGTCTCGAAGTGGAGTTCCCACCGTGATGATGAGTCGTGTCACTTCTGAAAAGGTCGTCGGATCATCGGAGATGGTGATCAGATCTTGTTCACGTGCGACGCAAAGATACTCCTGAAGGTTCTTCTCACTAAAAGGTGCAACTCCTTCTTGTACCGCCTTGATGATGCGTGGGTCTTTCTCGAGGGCGATGATCGAGTAACCTCGATTAGCAAGCACTGCGCCGATGACCGACCCGATATAGCCGAATCCGACGATCCCGACCTTTTCTCGAGTGCTCATGACCCACCATCCATCTCAAAAAAGTAGTCCTGCTCATCATAGGAATGACTTGCGACCACCAAGACGACCGCATCTGTGGAATAGCAGTGTTGCAGCGACCAGATACCGGGAGGCATGATGAGGATCTCACTCTGTTCTGTCAACGTATGCGCAAAACGATAAGATCCGTTGGTCCCCTCGATCGTCACCTCTCCCGTGAGGCAGAGCCACGCTTGCCAACAGCTCTTATGGCCATGGCAACCACGGATCATTGGTGAGTCAACCTTGGTGATACAGAACAATCGTCGCGCTTGAAACGGGAGCTCGCTCAGATCCAGCGGTACAAGAATACCCCGCTCGTCGATGTGTGCTGTCAGAGGGCGCACCTCGACCAAAGAATCGGACGGTCCTTGTGGCAGTGACCGGAGTCGACGAAGCAACTCGGGACCTGATCGTGGATCAGTCATGTGTAGCCTCCGCGGCAAGTGTTGCGATATAGGTCCCATACTGAGTCCCGGGATAACGCTTCACGCTTTGTGTGAACTCTTCTAATGTGATAAATCCCATACGCCAAGCGATCTCCTCGATGCAGGCAAGATAGTACCCTTGCCGTGCTTGGATAGTCTCAACATATTGACTCGCTTTCAATAGTGCTTCGGGAGATCCCGTATCGAGCCATGCCATTCCGCGTCCAAAGTCGATCACGGTCAATGTTCCTTCAGCAAGGTATCGTTTGTTCAGGTCGGTGATCTCAAGTTCGCCACGTGCGGACGGGGTGAGTTCTCGCGCATATTCGAGAGCATGCTCGTCATAGAAATAGAGACCTGGGACCGCCATATTACTGCGAGGAGACTGAGGTTTCTCTTCAAGCGAGATGACCTTTCCCGAATCATCGAATTGAACCACCCCATAATGTTGGGGGTCTGCGACCGGGTAGCCGAAGATGATAGCGCCTTCTGTGAGGGCCGCGCCCTGGCGGAGATAGTCGACAAAACCTTGCCCGTGAAAAATATTGTCACCAAGGATCAAGCAGGTTTTACTTCCCGCTATATCATTTCCCGACACGATCAGGGCATCCGCGATACCGCGCGGTTTGTCTTGTGAGCGATACGTCAGTCGAAGTCCCAGTTGCGATCCATTTCCCAGCAGGGTCTCATATTGCTGCTCTTGGTCCGCATCGCACACGATGATGATGTCTTGTATACCGGCAAGCATAAGCGTTGAGAGCGGATGATAGATCATCGGTTTATCGTAGACGGGAAGTAGCTGTTTTGATGTGACCCATGTGCAGGCTCCGAGACGGGTCCCTCTTCCCCCTGCCAGGAGAATCCCTTTCATGAGTACTCCTTCCAATCTGTTCGTATCGTGCCCAGCGTACCACGTATCTGCGAATAGGCACGGGTTATTATGCGTCTTAAATTGCTTTGAGGAGATCTGAATGCTATCTCGATGCCTCGTCCATCCAGCGTTTGATAGACCTGTCTTAGACGCGCGAGGTACGGTTCATAGAACGCCTTCACGATAGTCTGATCGATACCTTCGTAGTAAAACAGGTCAGTCGTGCTATTCCCATACATTTTGAATCCATGGAAATGATATAGGCAAGCAGGTTCTCTGGTTGCTTGTAACGCTTCGAAAAAGTATTGGACATTCCACGGAGCCAATGTGAGCAGGGGGTCATCGACGATAAAGAGATCGTCACCCAGAAGAGCCGGCCACTGATCAAGACATTTTTGATCGGCGAAATCATCCGAGTCAAGATCTTGGTCGCAACTTTTGATATTGTGCGCTTGCCACCAGTGTAAGATCTCATGTGCCGGACTGTCGTTGTTAAATGTGAGGAATTGTACGCAGAAATAGCCGGATTTCTCGCTCACGTCAAAACGTGGATCGAAAGCATGGGGCGTGATCAACACACTTGCACCCGAGCGTTGAAAGGGCTCGAGTATCCGTTGGGGCGTACTGAAGAAGTAGCAGTCAGCGTCAATGTAAGTGACCCGTTCGATGTCCTTCCCTCTGCTCAAGACATACTCGGGGAAGAATGCGCTCAGCGTCCAACAATACTCGGTCCATGTACGCTTCTGGCGTACTTGCTTAAGCGTCTCTGTCTCAAAAGCCTCCAAAGACACTGGCTTAATACGTGTAACGTCAAGAACATCGAATGCCTTTAGTACCCTCTCATCGAGGCAAAGCACCCAAACATAGCTGTCGGGATCAAAGGCACCGATAGACTCGATCAGGGCAAGCCCCTGCATCAGGTAGTTCGAGTCGAATAAGGTGCAATAGTGCTCAGCCATCAGACACCCTTGTGAACAGGAGGCTTTGATGCACTGGGTCAAATGCCGGTTGAACGCGATCTTGTTGGGAGCTTTCCAGCTGCCAGTCTGGCGAAAGCGCGTGGACAAGCGCGGTATGGGAGAACACATAGCAGGGATACGAATCTATCCCTGACGCTCCGTAACCCATGAGGTTGTGATCGACGATCTGGCGAGTGACTCGATGACGATGATCGGATCCGCCATCGTCACGGGAAAAAGGAGTGCGCTCGATAATGAGGGTCTGCGCTGAAGAGTCGCCAAGCATCTCGATGATCTGGAATGCGTTCTCGATGTAGCACAACGATGAGCCGAAATAGATCAGATCGGTCTCTTTGAGGAGCGAAGAGGTGATCTCAGAAACAAAGTGTAGTTCATCCGACGCAAGCTGTTGCATCCCGACCTGGGCGAGGGGTTTCTGCTCAACGATAGTCCACTGTAGTGGCTGAGATGTACCCACGATTCCTTTTGCCTGCCGATAGGCAGTACCGAGAGCCCCGCCGATATCAAGCACGCGAAGTGGCGCGTCATGAAAGAGATCTTCTTGTTTGAGTGATGAAAAGAACGCGCTGAGTAGTGTATCCGTATCTACTCGATCAAGAACAACACCATCTCGTTCTGCTACCGCGTCTCCTTTAATGACCTCCAGAGAAGAAGAAACAACTCTCTCGATGAGATCATCGTCGTGATAGCTCTGGCTAGAGTGATCGGCAGACGACCAGGAGTCGAAGCCTCCTACCCATTGAAGTACTGGCTGTACCGGGCGCATCATCCGTTTGATTGAACGCAATAGACCTATATCGCGCCAGGTCGGTTGCGTGAGTGGTGCTATCCAGAACATGGTATTGTCCACAACGATGACCTATGGATTCCAGCTCAAGCGGTACCGTGAGAGTGCATCGCACACGTACGTCACCTCTTCTTCGGCCAGTGTCGGAAAGCAGGGTAGAGAAGTGATCTGGGAATTGGTGCGTTCGCTGACCTCGAGATCGCTTCCCACCCGAATCGGGCTAAATCCACTTTGGTGGTGGTCGAGTATCGGATAATGGATGGCGGTTTGAATACGCTTGTGGTCACAATACGCCTGAAAGTGGACGCGATCCTGTGTTCGAGCAACTGCCAAATGCGCTACGCCTCGTTTGTCATCAGCTTGTAGCATCAGGACGTCCTCATTTGATGAGACCGCATGAACGTAGCGTTGCAGTATCTCACGCCGTCTCTCGTTCCCAGCATCGAGACGAGGGAGTTTTTCGAGCAACATAGCTGCTTGGACCTCATCAAGCCGGCTGTTGCGCCCTTTCGCGTCAGAGACCATGTAACGCTTATGCCTCCATCCGTAACGCGCGAGTGAGCAACATGTTTGAGCCAATTGTTCGTCTTGGGTCACCAAAGCTCCTCCGTCACCAAAGCATCCCAGGTTCTTGGTCGGATAAAAACTAAAAGCGCCCAGCGTACCCGATGCACCGGCTTTATGGAGACAGCCGTTGACTGGGACCTCAGCACCGTGCGCTTGCGCGCAGTCCTCCAGTATCGGTATACCTGCGGTTGAGGTTATCTCGATAAGACGTTGCATATTGACACATGAACCATAAAGATGGGTTGCGATCACTGCTTTGGTCTTCTTCGTGAGTGCCGCTGAAACCAGCTCAACGTTCATGAGATGGTCGTGCTCGTTTATATCGACATACACTGGTATCGCGCCCACCAACGCGATCGCCGTCGAAGAATACCCTCCTGCATTCGCAACGGTGATCACTTCGTCACCCAGACCAACCTCTAGTGCGCGCAGTCCGATCTCGAGCGCATCTGTTCCGTTCCCTACACCAATACAACTCCTAACCGCGAGATATCGCGCGAATTGTTCACAAAAAGAAGACACGTGTGGACCAGAGATATACCATCCACTTTGTATTACCTCATCGAGCGCATGCTGATACGCATGCCGGTGTTCCAAGCTGTCTCGTGAAAGATCGTTGAAGGGAATCACGTTCATGGTTCAATGATATTATAATTTGGATGAATAGTCCTATGAGACGATGATGTGTCGTATCGCGTCAGAGCACAAGAGCGTGACTCAGGTAGGATTCGGGCAGATAATAGTACCTGTTGGGGAGATAAGATAATGATGATGTCGAGATCGAACGCGCATATTCTCTGTTGGTTTACGGCGACAATACTACTCTTTGTAGTGGTACCGCTACCATACGCTTGCGCTGCGACGTTCACCCCATTGGACAAGCTTCAGATCGCCCTTGCTTATGAGGCGACCAGTGATCAGACGGTGATGACCATTCAGGGCATTTTACCGGAAGACGTCTCGTTGCCTACCAAGACCGCTCTCATTGTTCCAGAATACTTCACGTTTCAGAAAGCGTCACCGCTAGTCGGAGCTCACAATCTCGATGTGAGTGAGATCGACCACGAGATCGAAATTGTCGAAACAGGTAACCGGTATCTCTTCGAGATTTCTGAGGGAAATGGCATCCTCACATTGTTCACCTTTGCCGGAAGCCCATTTTTGACTCTTGATAATGATTCCCTTGTCGTTGGTCTTGAGATCACCGCACCCTCAGATCTGAGCGAAATAGAATTTGCTTTCGTTGCACCTGAAGGACGCATCGGGACTGGGGAAGGAGTCGAGTTACTTGGCACCGATACGGTCGGAAACGAGGCGTATGGTGTTGTGCTAGCCAATATAAAAGAGGGGGAGCTTGCCACCGCGGTAGTGGAGTTTCCTACCAGTGAGCAATCGATGCTTGACGCAGCGATCACGTCGCTCACGAATTGGGTCAGTAATCTCTTCAACCTTGTCGTGACCATCGCCGCGATCGTCTTGATCGGTCTCCTGCTCGGTCTTCTCGCGATGCTTAGACGTCAACGTAGATCGAATGAGGAGAAGCGAGCGATCGAGACGACCGACGCGGACTCTCTTATTATCGATGACGAGATCGCGCAGAATGTGAGTGCTCCTGACGTTGAAGCGCATGTATCAGTAAATGAGGATTTCTCATACGATACCTCTGAAGATCGTGTAGGTAAAACAGAACCTGATTATACCTTCGACTAGAACTGGGAGCCTAGAGGCTATATTCGTCTCTCAGTCTTAACAGAGTGGGGTTACCAGGATAG
>WRDL01000024.1 GCA_009784095.1 Coriobacteriia bacterium
GCGCTTCACCGCTGCGGTCTGGTCGCCATCCACAACGTTACCCAGGTGCGTATTGACCCCTTCGGCTTCGATGATCGATCCACGTACCAGCTCGTCTGCCAGTGCCTCGACCGACTTCTCATAGAGGTCTTCCTTGCTGGTCGTGATATTGATGAGGTAGGCAGTATGGGTCAGTATCGGTCCGAAGTCATAGACTTGTCGCGCTGCTTCCATCTCTTCTCGCTTCGTTGGATCCATCGCCGTAGACTTCCATTGGCGCGGGGATTTCGCGAAGACCTGGATACATTCGCACCCCACTTCTTTCGCATAGGACGCCATCTTCTCGTAGTCACCCTGAGTCGGTATGTGGGCACCAATCTTCATGTATCCTCCTCGAACACGTGTTCCTCTCGCGTGCGGTTTGCGCTACACTACAACTATGGCTTCTCTTGATTATGACACACCGGATGCGAGCGATCGCCCTTGGGGTGGTCGTGCGATCCTGCATCTCGATATCGACGCATTCTTCGCAAGTGTCGCTCAACTCGACAACCCCAAGCTTCGCGATCGACCCGTCATCGTCGGCTCTCCGGGTATGCGCGGTGTTGTTTCCACCTGCAGCTACGAGGCGCGAAGGTTCGGAGTGCGCAGTGCAATGTCATCGGTCCAGGCGAAGCGACTCTGTCCTGATGCAATATGGGTGCCGGGAGACTTCGCGCGCTACCATGAGCTTTCGGATGCGGTCTTCGACATCTTGCGTGCATACAGCCCGGTGGTCCTTCCCGTCTCGATCGACGAGGCATTCTGCGATGTGACTCCCAATCCGGTCAATCGATCCCACCCGGTGGACGTCGCGAACTTAATCCAGAAACAAGTGGCTGAACTGGGCATAACCTGCTCGATCGGATTGAGTAGCAGTATGACGGTCTCAAAGATCGGGAGTGATTATCAAAAGCCTCGAGGTCTCACTGTGATCTATCCCGGCGAGGAAGAGGCTTTTCTTGCGCCCCTTCCGATCCGCATCCTATCCGGCATTGGAGCAGCGACCGCGCAACGTCTCGATGATATCGGAGTGCACACACTCGGCGATCTCGCGCAACTCGGAGATCAGGATGCCTGTATGCTACTCGGATCGGTCGGAATCACCATGCGCGATCGGGCTTGCGGTATCGATGAGCGTTCGGTCGCCCCCACCGATGTGGTCAAATCGGTCTCGAACGAGAACACTTTTCTTGAGGACCTGAGCGAAAAAGATGACGTGATGCGCGAGCTCGGTCATATCGCCGAGAAAGTAGCACGACGCCTCCGAAAGAAGGAACTTGCGGGAAAGACGGTATCTCTCAAAGTCAGGACATCTGATTTCGATACGCATGGATCATCGATAACGGTCCCCTACCCTGTCGATGATCTCGCACAGATGATCCCTCTCATCGAAGAGCTCTTACCGAAAGTATGGCATGTCGGACATCCGGTCCGGCTCCTCGGAGTGGGGGTCAGCAATTTCATCTCAGGCAGCGAGCAGCTCTCTCTGCTCGAGGAGAACGATCGGATCGAGGATCTCGATGGAAAACGCGAGCTATCCCGCAATATCGACGCGATCCGCGAGAAATTCGGCACTGATGCCATCAGACGCGGTCTCTAGATCGCGATCTTAGGACTTGAGTCGGTAACCGACGCGTGCTACCGGTGATTCCCAGACCGCAACTTCAGCAACACGAACGGTGTTACCGATGCGGTCGCTCAATTCCTCGAATACCACGCGCGCAAGATTCTCTGCGGTCGGCGATATCTCATCGAACGGTGGAACATCATTTATCAACTTATGGTCGTAGGCATCAAGGATAAGAGCCAGATCGGTCTTAAGGTCCTTGAAGTCATAGACGATCTCGATATCGTTGAGCGTGTCGGACTCGACCGTGGCCTCGACCTCCCACGTGTGCCCATGGAGTTCGCTGCATTCGCCAGGATAGTTATAGAGTCGATGAGCGGCATCGAAATGCCACTTGACCTGCAAAGAATAGATACCGCGCGAGTTGTTGACCAGCACTTCGTCCGACGAAATCTCTTTAGCATCGTTTTCGGTCTTTGCAGCGGATTGGTCATTATTCTCACCATCAGGAGTGTCTCGATCTGCTCGTTTCACCTTCTCGGACGCACTCGATCCTGCGGCATCTGCCTTCTTTTCTGATTTTGTTTTTGAAGCCCCGCCCAGATCGAACAACGTTCCATTTACATCAGCAACGAGCGTATGTACATCGGAGGGGTCGATCTTGAATGTTCCAACGGTATCCTTTTCGTCGATCGCCTGGTTGACCAATTGGTCGGCGTGCTCGTTCTGATCACGCAGTACATGCTCGATGTCGCAAGTCTCAAAAAGGACCATGAGCTCTCGGGCGCGCGTGTGCAGCCACCTCAATTTCATGTCCTTTACTTTGTACGCACCGATCAACTGGTTGATCATCAACGATGAGTCAGCATACACTTGGATACGCTTTGCTCCTAAATGATCGGCGTTCTCCAGAGCCCAAATGAACCCGCAGTACTCCGCGACATTGTTGGTCGTCTCGCCCAGATAGGTACCTGCCGCAAGCACTTCATCATCTCCAAGCGTTACGACGAAACCTGCACCTGCCGGTCCGGGATTGTTCCTTGCTCCGCCGTCACAGTAGATGGTATAGATCTCACTCGTCATGTTGCTCCCCTAAACAGACCAGAATGCGATGGCATTCACTGCACGTGCCGATATCTCCCGGCGATGTGAGTTGATCGATGAATGCGGTCGGAATGGCAAGTGAGCACGCACTACAGCGGGTGCCATCGAAGAGCCCGACCACATTGCCGCCTCTTTGATCGCGTTGTGTATCATAGCTTTCGCGTACCTCAGGCGATATGAGCTCGCGCTTCTCGTCGCGCGCGGCGGTGATCTGTACGGTCTTTGAAGCGAGGATCGCCATCTGCTGCCGATAAGCCTGCAAAGTCTGCTCTTTGGCACCCTCAAGTTCACTGATCTTGACTTGCACATCGGCGATTCGTTTCTTCGCTTCCTGGCGTGCCTCCATGATCTTGAGCTGTTCGGACTCTGCGTTGTTGATGCGGTCGTTCAATGCTGAGATATCAGCAGATAACGCGGCGACTTGACGATAATCGATCTGGCCCGCATCGATCTTTGCTTGCTCTCTTTCGATCTTGTCGCGTAGATCGACGATATTTTTCTCGATCTTGGCGATCTGGGCTTCGAATTTCACGATTCCGGCTTCGAGTTTCTCAACCAGGCTTTTCCCCTCGGCCGCTTTTTGTGCGATCTGGGCCACTTTGGTCTTATGGGGAAAGTTCGCGCCTTGCTCGGCCAGCTCGTCAAGGACGAGGTCAAGTCGCTGCACCTCGAGAAGCGCTGCAGCGGCGTCGACAGCAGATGAGCGCGCGGTCACCGCGACCTGCGGTTCGCTTGCACCTGTGTCTACAGTTCCAGCCACGTCACTCTCCTTTCACGCTGCGGGTACGCGACCTGACGCGCGCCAAGTCCATACAATACCTTCACGCACTCGTCGAATCGGTATGCGACCTCCTCGGGCGCATGTGCGTCACTACCCATTGTCAGTCCAACTCCTCGTTGGATAAGCAGTTCAATCATAAGGCTATCGGGATAGAGTTGTCCAACCGGTTTGCGCAAGCCGGCGGTCGAGACCTCGCAGAGTACTCCTGCACCGGCGGCGACCCGAGAAGCCTCATCATAGTATTCATCCGCGTTGCGGGTCACATGCCCGAATTTTCTCACCAGATCGGGGTGGGCCATCACATCGAATAAGCCACTTTGGGCAGCCTTGCACCACTCGGTGAAATAGTGATCCCAAACCTCCTCGACGACCTTGCTCTCCCATATCTCGATCTGAGCCGGGTCATCAAAGGCCCATCCATCAAGAAAATGGACCGAGCCCAACACGACCTCGATACCTTTCTCGCGGGCATTGCGCACACTTTCGTGGGTCCATGCGACATCGGTCGAGATCCAGTCCGCTTCAGCGCCGATGACCAGATTAAGCCCATCCCAATCAAAACGAATATCACGTAATTCTGCCACATAGAGAAGATCGATATCACCACGCATCGAATACACACCATCGGGGTCGAGCTCGGGCTTGAGAGGGAGGTGTTCGGTCATGACCGCACCGAAAAGACCCGCGTCAACGATCGCTTGGACCATTTCGTCAGGTGTTCCTTTTGCGTGTCCACACAATTCGCTATGGATATGGCAGTCAGCTAACGCGTGCACGAAATCACTCCTCCTGCTATCACGATATCCTCACGGTAACACACAATGCTTTGGCCGGGGCTGATACCTATCTGCTCCGTGTGCATATCGACCGAGAGCCGTCCCCGATCGATCTCGAGTGTTGCCGGTCGAGGACGCATATTGTAACGCGCCTGCGCCATCACATCCCAGGGGCCTTCAGGGTCTTCGAACGCGCTCGTATCGATAACGATATCATCACCTTCAATGACGCGTATCATGCCTTCTGTTCGCGACCCGACGATCACGCGGTCGGATGCGGCATCGAGACCGATCACGTAGAGCGGTTCACTCTGTCCACCGACACCAAGCCCGTGGCGCTGCCCGATCGTATAACGTGTGATACCTTCATGAGTGCCGACGACCGCGCCGTCAGCTGTGACGATATCTCCCGGCAGATCGGTCCCCAAGTCGATACTCTCGATGATCTCACTGCGATCTTTACCTGACACAAAACACGCGTCCTGGCTCTCATCGGTCGTTCTCGTAAGAAGACCATGTCGCAGCGCATATGCTCTGACCTCATCCTTGAGCCAATCCGCGAGAGGAAATAGAATGCGCGCGAGTCGACTGCGATCGATACGGTACATGAAGTAGGTCTGATCTTTGTTCTTATCATGCGGACGCTTCAGGTGCACACCGTCGGTCGCAGCGTAATGTCCGGTCGCAAGATAGTCGAAGTCGTTTTCTACCATCCAATCCCACAGAAGCCCGAATTTGATATGCTCGTTGCATACTACACAGGGATTCGGGGTCCGCGCGTTGAGATATTCGGTAGCAAAACTGCGGATCACCGCAGTCCGGAAGTCCTCGTGCGCCTCAACGGTCCGATGGGCAATACCGAGCTTTTCGCAGACCGCGCTCGCACCAACGATCGCCTCGTCGATCCCATCGGGAGAAAGAAGGCGCATCGTGACGCCCTCCACTTCGTAGCCTTGCTCTTTCAGTAATGCCGCAGCAACACTCGAATCGACTCCGCCGCTCATTGCGACGGCAACGCGTCTATTCGTCGTCGAGCTCAATGTCCTCATCCTCGTGCGGATCGAAGGTCGGGTCTGAACTCTTTATCTCACCGGCGATCGGTTCACGCCCCTGCTTGACCAAATAGTCGTCGATCGCGACCTTGAGCCCATCGGTTGCGAGCACGCTGCAATGCATTTTGGGTGCAGGAAGCCCATCGAGCTCGTCGGCTACCTGCTTCTTGCTGATCTGGACCGCGTCGTGGATATCCATGCCCTTTGCCATCTCTGTCACCATCGACGACGTCGCAATAGCGGCTCCACAGCCCAGTGTCTGGAATTTTATATCGGAGATCTTGTCGTCAGCGACATCGATCGTGATCTTCATCATGTCGCCGCACGTCGGGTTGCCGACCTCGCCGACCCCATCGGGATCTTCGAGTATCCCCACATTGCGCGGGTTGGTGAAATGATCCATGACTTTATCTGAATACAGCATGTTCGTTACCCCTTTGACACACCATTATTGTTAGAACGATAATATCACCCGATAGTCTCTGGAACGGAACTGTGCTATTGGATCACATGTATCCTTCACTACCGAACATCTTCTCATAGACAGGAGACATCGCGCGCAGTCGCTCGACAATGGGCACGAGAGCGTCTACAAGCGCTTCGCAGTCCTCCTGGGTCGACCAGCGTCCCAGTGAAAGCCGCAACGAACCGTGCGCGATCTCTTGAGGGACCCCCACCGAAAGCAGAACATGGCTCGCTTCAAGCGATCCTGAACTGCACGCGCTTCCCGTACTCACGCTGAAGCCGAGGTTATCGAGTTGTAGCAGCATCGCTTCGCCCTCGACGCCCTTTATCAGCAACGGCGCGATATTGGGAAGACGAGGATCTGACTCGACCGTCGCCAAGGTGTTCTCAAGGCGAGAAGTGACTTCATCGATCAGATAGTCACGCATCCGGCTGAGACGGATCGCTTCCGCATCGAGATCATCGAGCGCGATCTCGAGCGCTTTCGCAAAGCCGACCGCACCAACAACGTTCTGGGTTCCGCTTCGGCGACGCGATTCTTGTCCTCCCCCTTTGATCAGCGGATCGAAGCGTGTACCGCGGCGCAGGTAGAGCGCGCCGATCCCCCGCGGACCATAGATCTTATGAGCACTCAACGAGAGCATATCGACGCCGAGCTCCCCGACATCGACCTTGATCTTTCCGAGCGCCTGGACCGCGTCGGTATGCAGCAAGGCGCCCCCTTCATGGGCAACGTGCGATATCGCGGCAATATCATTGATCGAACCGATCTCGTTATTGGCCATGATAATCGACACGACCTTTGTGTTGGGACGCATCTCTTTGGCGATATCATCGGCATACACATGCCCATCGGCGCGCGGCTTAACGATCGTCAACTCGTGATCATGTTTTGCCAACCATTCCACAACTTCCAAGATCGCGTGATGCTCGTATGCACTGGTGATGATATGAGCTCCCCCATCTGGAGCGTATCGATTCAACGTCGAGATGAATGCAGCGTTGTCGGACTCGGTCCCCCCACTGGTAAAGATGAGCTCCTCGGGTCTGGCTCCGATGAGCGCAGCGATGCGCTCGCGCGCATCTTCGAGTGCTTTATAAGCATCGCGCCCGATGGTGTAGAGCGAATTAGGGTTGCCGAAATGCTCAGTGAAATAAGGAAGCATTTCCTCTACCACGCGAGGATCGGTCGGCGTGGTCGCTGCGTAATCGAAATATTTCGTCACTGCTCATGCCTCATCTCTTGGAATAACCTTGCCGAAGAATCCACATCGAATATCTGGCGCGTTAGACTGTGCGCGCTAAGCTTTCTCTTGTGCAGAGTCGACCGCTTTGCGCAAGGCGCGATACGCTGCGATCGGATCTGCTTCTCCCAATACCGCGTTTCCCGCGACCAGACACGTTGCACCTGCACGCACCATCGCCGGCGCCGTACGCGGATTGATACCTCCGTCGATCATGATGATCGGGTCGACACCACGCTCCTCGCATATCTCCTTGAGGTGGATGCATTTGTCGACCGCGCGACCGATAAAGGACTGCCCGCCAAAACCGGGATTGACGCTCATTAACATGACCAGGTCGACGTCCTCGATCACATCCTCGATGATATGCAGAGATGAACCGGGGTTGACCACCACACCTGCTAGAATACCCGCATCCTTGATCGCTTGGATAACGCGATGCAGATGGATGCAGGATTCCGCATGCACCGAAATGATCCGGGGATCGACATCGATATACCATTCGAGTGTCTCATCGGTATTGGTGATCATAAGATGAACGTCGAGCGGAATTTCCGTATTCTCCTTTATGGCTTTGATGATAGGAGGCCCGAATGTCAGATTGGGCACGAAATGACCGTCCATGACGTCACAGTGCAACAGGTCGGCGCCGACTTCCTCCATCAATACGATCGCCTCGCCCAGACGCGTGAAATCAGATGATAAAAGTGAGGGCGCGATCAACACGTGCGACGAGTCAATTCCCTTCATAGATGCTCCTACTCCGATCGTTGAGGACGGGCCATCAGTATCGCCATGACCTGTGCAAGATCAGCATCCTCATATAACATACTATACACCGCTTCAGTCAGCGGCATGTCGATTCCTTTTTGGTGCGCCAGTTCATTGATCGAACGGCACGCGAGCGCTCCCTCTGCGACCATATGGGTCCGCTCTTCGAACGCCTCAAGTGATCCACCATGAGCGATCTCTTCTCCCAGCGCCCGGTTGCGCGAATGCTTCGAGGTGCAGGTGACGATCAGATCTCCCATGCCTGCCAGCCCCATGTAGGTCATTGGGTTGGCGCCCATCGCCTCTCCCAGACGTGCCATTTCAGCCAGTCCGCGGGTCATCAGCGCTGCTTTTGTGTTGTCACCCATCTCAAGTCCATCAGCAACACCGCAAGCGATCGCGACCACGTTCTTACCTGCTCCGCACAACTCGACGCCGATCAGGTCGTCGTTGGTGTAGACACGGAACAGGTCGGTACCGAAAAGTTCTGCGAAGAACTCTGCGGTCTGCGGGTCGGCTGATGCGACGGTGGTCGCGCCGGGCAGTCCCCTGCTGACCTCCTCGGCGTGATTGGGACCGGACAGCGCTGCAAGACGCCTCGGGTTGCCCAAAACCTCTTCGAGGATATCGGTCATCAGATAGGACGTGCCGCATTCGACCCCTTTGCTCAAAATGATGATCGGGATCTCTTCGCCGGCGGTCCCGACGCCGACCATGTCCTTCATCGATTCAGCGGTCGCTCTCACGCCCACGCTGGGCGTTACCATCACGATAGCATCGACATCGACGAGCGCCTCCTTGATGATCGAAGTCGCACTGACTCGATCAGAGAAGTACACATCGATCAGGTATTCGGAGTTGTGATGCTCCTTGGTGATCGCTTCAGCTATCTCAGGTTCACGCGCCCACATCAAAACGTCATAACCTTTACTGTCGAGAAGCCACGCCACCGCGCTGCCCCACGACCCTGCTCCAATGACCGAAACTCTCATCTGTTTGTTCTCGCTTCTCTCATTAATCGGGATCTGTCACAACCTTTTTGACTTTCCAAGGGTCAGCTTATTCTCATTACCGGCACGAAGACGGACAATATTCTCACGGTGCAGCCACAAGATGAAAAGACCTGCCACTGCACCGGATACGATCAAAGGTAGATATCGAGTCGGTTCGAAGAACGCGATCAGGACAGGCAACATACATGCCGCGACGATCGAACCCAAGCCGACATAGCCGCTGATCAGGGCAACTCCCACCAATATGGCAAGCTCGATAAATATCAGCGGGGGCCACAGCGCTAATGCAGCGCCTCCGGCGACTGCGACCCCTTTCCCGCCACGAAAGCTCAACCACGGCGAGAACGCGTGGCCTGCGATCACCGCGATGATCGCCAGACCTATCGCCCACTGTGATCCGCCCAGCCCGAATTGTTCTGATGGAACGATCAGCTGTCGAGCGAGCATGATGGCAAGCCACCCTTTGAAGATATCGACGAGCGCGGTCACGATGCCGGCGGTCAACCCCATCGCACGTGCAGTATTGGTTGCACCGGTCGCGCCTGAGCCGAACTCGCGTGGATCGACACCGTAGACATATTTTCCCAAAAGGTATGAGGTCGGGATCGAACCGAGCAAGAACGCCTCGATCGCAACAAGGATAAGTCGCGTCCCATATGCAGCACTCATCAAAGGTGTTCCCTACGCTTTCGACTTGAATCGAAGGAAGATCGGGGTCCCAACGAAACCGAACCGCTCTCGCATCCGGTTCTCTATGTAGCGTTCGAAATTCTCGTCGACCAGATCGGGATGATTGGCAAAGAAGGTGAATCCCGGCGGCTCGGTGCGCGTCTGGGTCACGTAGTTTATTCGAAGAGTACGCCCACGTTTATTGACGGTGTGTCCGAATTCGCGTAGCTCACTTAAAAGCTTGTTGAGCTGGCTGGTCGGGATCTCTTTGCAATAGTTGTGATAGACCTCGTCGATCATTTTCCATATCTTCTGGACATTCTTGCCGGTCAGAGCGCTCATGCGGATCACCGGCGCCCAGCCAACGAACATCAGCCGATCCTCAATAAGGTCGAGCAGTAAGTTTCGTTCATACTCGTCGAGCATCAGATCCCATTTGTTGAGGATCACGATCATGGCGCAACCGCGCTCCTTCGCATAGCTGGCGACCCGTTGGTCCTGATCGGTCAGGCCTACTTCGGAATCAACGATCAGTAGCGCAACATCGCACATGTCGATCGCGCGCATTGCGCGGACGAATCCGTAGTACTCCACGTCTTCATTGATGATGCCCAACCGACGAAGCCCTGCCGTATCGATGAATCGATAGAGCTGCCCATCGTGCTCGACATTGGTATCTATCGCGTCTCGTGTGGTACCGGCCACTTCGCTCACGATCGAGCGATCGTAGCCTACCAATCGATTGGTGATCGAGGACTTTCCGGCATTCGGCCGACCGATGACCGCGACCTTTATCGCGCCGTCATCGATCTCGAGTTCAGCATCAGGCAAGTCCCTGACGATCTCGTCGAGAAGGTCCCCGGTACCGTTTCCATGCGTCGCGCTGATAGGCCACGGCGTTCCCAGACCAAGATTCCAGAACTCATAGGTCTCTTGCTCCGAGCCTGGGTTGTCGACCTTGTTGACCGCGAGGAACACCGGGGTATTAGAACGTTTCAATAACTTTGCAATATCTTCGTCGTCAGGTGTCAGACCGGTCTTGCCGTCGACGATGAAGATGATCGCATCAGCTTCGTGGGTCGCCATCTCGGCTTGCAGGCGGATGCTCGCTTGAAACACATCGTCCTTGTTCATCTCGATCCCGCCCGTATCCACGAGCATGAAGTGCTTGCCACACCAATCCGCGGTGTGATAACTGCGATCTCTTGTCACTCCGCGCTGTTCATGCACGATGGCATCATCGCGCCCCACGATACGATTGATCAAAGTCGATTTACCGACATTCGGACGTCCTACGACCGCTACCAGTGGAAGATTCATGCTGCCACCTCCTTTATCGCGTCGAGCAGACCTTCTGCGTCGTCAGAGACGATTATCGCAGCCGCTTCGATCGCTTCGGCGATCATCTCCGGAGAGTATCCGTCCAACGTGAGATCGTCGTCATTGAATATCGACCACGGTATCACATAGGTCGTCTCACCTTCGAAGTGCTGATCATCATACCGTATCGAGTGTACGACATCGGTGCCGGTCAACAGCCCGGTCACGTTGATGTTCCCACCGAAAAACTCATTCTTGACAGGGAGTAATCGCGTCTTTCCACCTGCGTGTAGTGCGCTGAGAGTCCCAAGCATCGTTTCGATCGTCAATTCGCCGGTCACGATAGTGAGTTTCTCGCATTCGTTCGGAAGTGTCGCGAGCGCAACGCTGAGCGCATCGTAGTGCTCGCGGATCCCTTCGATATAGGTGTGCACGATACCGATCCCGTTCTCGTACTGAGGATAATCGTCATACCATTCGGTCGTGGGGAAAGGAGCGTGCGCGTAAATGTAGAATTCGTCAGCCAGATACACCCATGTACGTCCGGTCTCCTCACGTGAGCGGAATTGATAGGTCTGTACCTGAGATATCACTCGTGCCGCAGCCTCGCGTTCGTCGAAGCTTTGAGGAGGTTTTCCGGCGATATCGATCGTGAACTTGGTGTAGGCGACCGGAACGATACCGACCGAGAGTATCTGCGAACGGTACTCTTCCAAATACTCGAGGGTATTGTCGAGGACCGTCCCATCATTGATCCCGGGAACGAGCACGATGCTCACGTGTAGCTCGATCCCTAAAGCAACCAGTTCCTCGAATACCTCCAGCGCGCGTCCTTGCGCAGGTCCCATCAATCGGGTACGTACGTCGGGGTCCGCCGCATGCAGCGATACATAGAGTGGCGAGATGTGCTGCTCGATGATACGGGCGATGTCTGCGTCGGTCATATTGGTGAGTGTGATGAAATTTCCCTCGTAGAACGAGAGACGATAATCGTCATCTTTGAGGTAGAGACTACTTCGTAACCCTTTAGGGAGCTGATCCATAAAACAGAAGGCACAGGCATTCGCGCAGGTGCGTATACCGTCGAAAAGCATATCGGCGAACTCGATGCCCCATTCTTCTTCATCGTCCGCGCGCGATAATTTGAGCACGCGTTCGACCTCTTCATCAAGCATCGTCAGCTCAAGTTGATCAGCATCGCTATACCAGAGCCAGTCGAATACATCATGCAGGTCATTTCCGTTCACCGACAGAATCTGATCGCCCGCGCAAATCCCCGCGCGTTCGGCGATGCTTCCTGCATCGACCGCTTGCACAAGGCCCCCTTGAATAGCTCGGACCATACTAACTCATCTCCTCGATGCGCTCGACCACACCTGCCATTTGAGCCCCCGGTGTGGAGGCTCCCGCGGTGACTCCGACGATTTTTGCATCGGAGAACCAGGAGGGATCGAGCTCTTCGGAGGTTTCCACGTGGTGGGTCGCCTCATTTACCTGACGACAGATCTGAGTCAGCCGAGATGTGTTGCCGCTGTTGTGCCCGCCGACTACGACCATGACATCGACTTCGCCGGCAAGTTCTGCCGCCGCTGCCTGGCGTTTGGAAGTTGCATCACATATGGTATTGAATATCCGGAGCTCGCTGACACGCGGTAACAGGTCTTGAACGACGTCCTCAAGTACATCAGCCATCTGAGTCGTCTGCACGACCACCCCGACCATACGGTTCCCTAAACGGGGAGGAAGCTCGGCCGCGCTCTGGATCACGATGACGCTCTCGCCGGCGCGTGCGCGGATCGCTGAAACCTCGGGATGATCCGCTTCACCTACGATGACCACCAAATAACCGTCGGCTGCGAGCTTCTCAGCAGATTCCTGCGCTTTGCTCACATGAGGACAGGTCGCGTCTACCACGGTCAGCCCTCGTTTACTCGCTTCTTCGATCACCTCAGGTGCCACTCCGTGGCTGCGGATTATGAGTGTGCCGCCACCGACCTCGTCGATCGTCTCGGCGACCTGTACTCCTTGCTCTTGCAGGGAGGCGACCGCCTGAGGATTATGGATGAGCGGACCGAACGAGTGGACCTCGTGAGCGTTCTCGGCAGCCTGTTGTGCGAGTTTGAGTGCCCGCTCGACTCCGTAGCAGACCCCGGCGTAGCGTGCGATCTTCACTTCCATGACATTCTCCTACAATTCACGCGCCTCATCCCTCAACCGTCGGATCGAGATCATCAGTTCATCGGTGATCTTTTGTACTTTTTCTTTACGGCGTCCCTCGAATCGATCGGGGTAGATCGGCTCCCCGATCAGAAAGGTCACCTGCGGAAAACGTGGCAGAACTTTTCCCTCAACGTTTATCTCATCGGTTCCGGCGATCCCGATCGGAACAATAGGGACTGAAGTTCGCTGTGCCAAATACGCCGCTCCTCCGAGCGCTTCGCCCATCGCGGATGGGTCACTACCACCGCGCACGCGTGTACCCTCAGGAAAGATCGCGACCCACTCGCCTTTCTTAAGCAGGTCGGTCGCTCGATTGATCATCAGCCGATCGGCGGTCCCTCGCTCGACCGGCATCGCACCGACCGAGTCGATGAACCATGCGAGCAGACGCCCCTTCAATCCCGAGACCTTGTAGAGCTCTGATTTAGCGACAAAATGGGGCTGTTTGGGAAGTCGTGTGCACCACATGATCACTGAATCGAGTAGCGAGACATGGTTGGCACTCAATATCGCGCCCCCTTCGGGAAGATTCTCAGCACCGATGACCCGAACACGCCACAACGCCAAGACGATACGCGCAGGTCCCGCCTTGATGAAGCGCGCAAGACCCCATTTGGGGGCTTCCTCACCGTAGAACGGAAGACCGCGTCGCAGCTCGGCTTTCATTCGAGACCATCCACCGCACGTGCCAGATCGACGATCGTATTGGTCACATGATCGATCGTCATGATCGTCGAGTCGATCAGATGCGCGTCTTCTGCCGCCATCAGAGGTGAATGAAGACGGTTGGTATCGTAGTCGTCTCGGCGAATGATGTCGGCGAGTATGCGATCATAATCAAAATCGATCTCGCGTTCACGATTCTGAGCGGCACGACGACGAGCACGCTCTTCAGCTCCCGCGGTCAAAAATACCTTTACCTCAGCATCAGGAAAGACCACGGTGCCGATATCGCGACCTTCTACCACGTAATCATCGCGCCGTCCCAGTTCACGCTGTTGGGCGACCAAAGCTTCTCGGACCGCTTGGTGAGCCGAGACCGGGCTGACCGCTTTGTCGATCTGCGCGCAGCGGATCTCATCGGTGACCTCCTTGCCCGCTATGAAGATACGTGACGGTAAGGACTCATTCTCGTTGAATCCGAATTC
The DNA here is from genome assembly GCA_009784095.1 of Coriobacteriia bacterium. Lineage (GTDB taxonomy): Bacteria > Actinomycetota > Coriobacteriia > WRKU01 > WRKU01 > WRDL01. Next base: position 14,152 of record WRDL01000024.1, read on the forward strand.
GATCGCGTCGCGCTCAGCGAGTTCGCAGAGCGCTTCGCTGTCGTCATAGGAGACCTCCAGATCACGTGCGCGCACCGCTACCGCGCGATACATCGCGCCGGTATCAAGATAACGAAAGCCCAATATCTGGGCAACCATTTTCGCTATCGTTGATTTGCCTGAACCTGCCGGGCCGTCAATCGCAATAATCACTCATGCTCCCCTATGCTTCGCACGATCATACTATTGTTCCATTATACCGAACACGACCGACACCTCTGCATCACCGCTGAACCGTTACATGAGGTCCACGTGACGACACAGCAACATCCAGAAGCTGAAACTTGCACCTGACGATCAATGATCGCGCGTGTTATATGAGTTGTTCTGCTTTTAGTTTCTCGAATGCCTCTATGATTCGGGATGTCTCGTCTTCGGAGCCTATGCCCACCCGTAACGCATTGCCTCCTCCGAAACTGCGTACGATGATACCTTTTTTAAGAAGCGCATCGAACACTTCCTGCGCACGATCCGCTTGGATCCAGACGAAGTTCGTCTGTGAGGGCGCGTAGGAGATAGCAAGTCGGTCGAACGCCTCTTGCAGTCGTTGACGTTGCTGCGCGTTATCCTCGATCCGTCGCGCTAGTTCGGTCTCATCAGCAAGAGAGGCGATCGCCATCTTTTGAGCGACGCTA
>WRDL01000025.1 GCA_009784095.1 Coriobacteriia bacterium
ATCGAAGTGCTCATCTGTTCAAGCGCGGAGTTCAGCGGGGACGATGGGAGTTCCTCGGTACCGATCTCGAAGAGAAGATCTTGTTTTTCCTCATGAATGAACATGCGGGTCCTCCTCTTCGGTCTTCAAACTGATCTGAGCGAGGTAGTCCTCACAACAACGCTTGGCTAGATCTCGTACACGTAGGATATAACCCTGACGCTCAGTCGCACTGATCGCACCTCGCGCGTCAAGCAGATTGAACGCATGCGAACACTTCAGGACATAGTCATATGCCGGGAGAACCAATCCCTCGTCGAGCGCGCGTTTGCTTTCTGCTTCATAGGTCGAGAAGAGCTTGTGTAGCATATCGACATCGGCTACCTCGAAGTTGTAGGCGCTGTATTGCTGTTCACTTCGCAGGAACACATCGCCATAGGTGAACGTGGCTCCCTGCTTGTCTCGTGCCCATATCAGATCGTAGACATTGTCGACTCCTTGGATATACATTGCCAGCCGCTCGAGACCGTAGGTGATCTCTGCTGGGACCGGTCGACACTCGAAGCCACCTACCTGCTGAAAATAGGTGAATTGCGTGACCTCCATACCATCGAGCCACACTTCCCAACCCAATCCCCATGCTCCCAATGTCGGAGACTCCCAGTCATCTTCGACAAGTCTGATATCGTGCTCTTTGGGCTCGATACCGATCGTACGCAGCGAGTCGAAATAGAGATCGAGCACATTCTCAGGGCTCGGCTTGAGAATGACTTGGAACTGGTAGTAGTGCTGGAGACGATTTGGATTCTCACCGTAGCGCCCATCGGTGGGACGGCGGGAAGGTTGTACATATGCGGTATTCCAGGTATCAGGACCCAGCGCGCGAAGCGTCGTCGCCGGATGAAAGGTGCCGGCACCTACTTCGGTGTCATAGGGCTGGAGAATGACACATCCAAAATCAGCCCAGTATTTCTGGAGCGCCAATATCATATCTTGAAAGGTAAGGATCGCCATATTTTCTGCCTCGGATTATCCCTCAATACCCGTTACTGTCGGGTGTAATTGTACCGCACAACTCTCAGGAGTCACACGACGGATACGCTCCGTTGCTCAGAGGTGGTCATTACGATTCTCCTTTTGATTTTGGGGCTTTAGATCCTGCTATAGTTATCGAGCGCCTTGAGACGCGCGGGGATGTTGTTGAGCAGGAACAGGCGGGTGGTATCGAGCAGAACATCGATCTGCCCGAAGGTGTCCAGGTCTATTTCAACGAGTTGGTCGAAGGTCGCTCCCAACAAGAACGCCAGGGAGTGGCGGACCTTACTGTCGATGGGACGTGATTCAAACCCTTCATGAGCGTGTGCGTAGCCGTCGAAACGATATCCATGCATCGCAGCAGCTTTGAGAAGATAGGCGATCACGAGTAGCTTTATCCGCATGATGCGATCAGCGTCGCATTCCTCCTTTTTCAATATATCCTCTAGTGTGTTGAGCGCGACATCGGTCAACTGGAAGAATCGTTTTTCTTCGAGAGACTCTTGTGATACCGTCGCCGCAAAGTCTAAAATGACGCCTAAAGCATACGCTGCGTCGTAGTCCTCCCTGAGCTCCTGATGGGATTTCAGCGTCCGTGCGTCGGTGATGATATCGAGTGTCTTCCCTTTTGCGAGCAATGCCTGGATGACGGTCGCGGGCTCACTTCTGCCTCCGAACTTCGAACCGGGCTTTCTGGCGCCTTTAGCGATCGCTTTATGTCGCGCTCCGTCACTACCCAGTAGGGTCAATATGAGATCGGTCTCTCCCAGCTTTGTTTTATTGAGGACCATTGCGGTCAGCGGATAGGTGGCCATTACAAACCCTCACCATACCCGAACCGTCGGATCTGTGCGCCGTCGCGACGCCAATCCTTCTTCACTTTCACCCTTAGCTCCAGATACACCCGTGTGCCGAGCAGCACTTCTAGATCTTTTCGGGCCGTCTGACCTATCCGTTTGATCATTGAGCCTGCTTTACCGATAACGATCCCCTTCTGGGAGTCTCGCTCGACAAATATCGTAGCGTAGATCCTCGTGATGTCAGCGTCGAGATCTTGTACGATCTCGTCGATTACCACACCGGTCGCGTGAGGGACCTCATCCCGTGTATTGAGGAGTACTTTCTCACGTATGAACTCCGCGATCATGACCTCGAAAGATTGATCGGTCTTCATATCAGTGGGGAACCATTGCGGCCCGATGGGAAGATATTGTGCAAGTAACTCTAAGAATTCTTCGATATTTCTATGCTCAAGTGCGCTGAGCGCAATGATGTTATCGAATTCGCCCAGTTCATTAACGCGTTCAAGTTGCGCGGTGTATTGTTCTGTGTCAACGAGGTCGGTCTTGGTGAACACCAATACCTTTTTGGTATCTTTCGCCGCCGAGCTGACCAACTCGGCGATCCACTTATCACCTTTACCGATCGGTTTTGAACTGTCTATGAGAAAGGCGATGACATCCACATCCCCGATCGCTTTAAGCGCGCTCCGGTTGACTTCCTCGCCCAACGCGTCATAGGGTTTATGGAGTCCAGGGGTGTCGACGAATACGATCTGGAGACCGTCACGGTTCACTATTCCGCTCAATCGATGTCTTGTCGTCTGAGGCGTATTGCTCGTTATGGCGATCTTCTCACCAAGAAGGGTGTTGAGAAGCGTCGACTTACCGGCATTCGGACGCCCGATAAGCGCCACGAATCCCGAGCGGAATTCAGCGTTGGTGTGCTCGCTGTCTCTGTCTATACGTGAATCGTCCATGCCTGCACAATGACCGTCTGGCGAGTAAGCATATGACGTGCATCTTCATCATCGACGTGGTCATAACCCATGAGGTGAAGGATCCCATGGACCAATAGGTGATTCAGTTCGTGTTCAACGGTATGCCCCAGATCACTCGCGTTCTTTTCAGCGACCAAAGGCGCGATGACGATATCTCCCAAAGTGAGTGGTTCGTCATCAGTCGGCACCATGGTCGGTTCATCGCACGGAAAAGAGAGGACGTCTGTGGGTCCTTTTTTATCACGATATCGTTCGTTCAGTTGTGCCATCTCATCGTTATCGACAACGGCGATAGACACTTCTGAGTTATCAGGTGCCACTTCGCGCTCAAGCGCAAAACGCGCAAGATCAACGAATGCATCCAGATTCAAAGGTTCCGGATCGCGATGGGACACTATCCACACATTCATGTACACTCCCTTCCGAGTGTTACAACTATATCGCCAACATCAAGATTTGGAAAAGGACATTCACTTTCTTCCCACATAATTGATACATGTTCTCTACTTGTTGCGGTGATCTTACCGTTAGCGACTCGTTCGATAAGAAGTTCGAGGGGTCTTTCTGATGACAAGCGCATCTCACGATATCGCTGTGCGTTGAGCTTCGCAATGTCTTGCAAACGTTTGAACCGTTCCTCAATGATCAGTGGCGCGAGCGGGGTAAGATCGGCTGCGACAGTACCGGGACGCGCACTGAATTTGAAAAGATGCATAGCGGCGAATTCGAGCTCTTCGGCAAGCTCAAGCGTTTCGTCAAAATCCGAATCGGTCTCCGTCGGATATCCGACTATGACGTCGGTATGTATCGCCATGCACGGGTCAATGCTCCTGAGGCGCTCGATAAGCGCGCAGTATTGCTCACGTGAATAGTGACGATTCATATCGGTAATCACTTTATCGCTTCCTGACTGAAGTGGTATATGCAGGTGCTCACAGACGAGTTCGGTCTCCTCGAGCAGTGTGAGCAACGCCTCATTGATCGAATTCGGCTCGATGCTCGAGAGGCGTAATCGGTGGATCCCGGACTCTGTAGCAAGATATCGAATCAATCCGGTAAGGTCGAGACCATCGTCGTGGTATATGCCGATGTTAATACCGCTCAGCACGATCTCATTGACGCCACTATCCACCAGCGCACGTGCTTTCTTCGCCAGTTCCTCTCGCGGGACCGCTCGTACACCACCCCGCGCATACGGAACGATACAGTAGCTACAATAATTTTCGCATCCGTCGCTGATTTTAAGGTTCGCGCGTGTCCGCGCAAGATTGCCTGGCAAGTGTAGCCCGCTCGTATGCAAACGGGCTTTCTTCTTCTCGCTGGGATGAGATACGTCATCGAGTCCTTCGATGATCGTTCGAACGACATGGTCTTTTTCAGGCTCTACCGTGACCCGTTCATCGATCCGCCTGAGTTCATCTCCTTGAATAACTGCGCTGCATCCGGTCGCGATGACTTGCGCGACCTGAGGCGCATGTAGAGCGCGACGGATCTCTTTGCGTACCTTCGCATCGCTGCGAACGGTCACACTGCACGTATTGACCACGACCAGTGTGGCATCGTCGAGAGAATCCGTCAGGTCAATTCCTGCCGAAAGCAGCTCTGTTGCGATGTCTCTTATTTCGACCTGATTGACCTTGCAGCCGAGCGACTTCAGGTAGACTCGCTCACCCATTACCTGATCACGCCTCCGAGCCAAGCCGTGTGATCGAGCCGCCCTCCTCGTCGGGGACATTTCCGTACGTTCTTGCCCTGATAAGATCAGCAAGAATTCCGCAAGCGACCGTACACGCAGTTTCCACTCTCAGTATCGTTGCGCCCATACCGGCCACCTGTGCACCGCGGGAGGCGAGAATCTCTATCTCGCTCGGATCGATGCCTCCTTCGGGGCCGATCACAAGCGCAATGTGCTGGGGTTCTTTTTTGAGCTCATTTTCGATTGTGAATGACAGTGCCGCTACATCTGATTGCTCCCAAGCAACTATCACAGTGTCGTAGCTTTCCGATCGTTCGACAAGATCATCGAATGTGATCGTGTACTCGACGGGCGGGATAACACTTCTATGGGCCTGCATTGCTGCTGATTCAGAGATCGCGAGTAAGCGCTGAGTCCTCTTTTCATCGCTTTGATCACTTGAACGCAGGACCGATCGTTCGAACTTGACCGGTATGAGCCTCTCGCAGCCGATCTCGACCGCTTGCCGTACGATCAGATCGTTCTTTCCATGTTTTGCATACCCCCAGAAAAGGTCAAATGAGATCGGTAGTGAGCGCACCGGAAGCTTTTCGAGTACCTTGACGACCATTCCTTTCGCCGATATATAGGTGATCTCACTAAGATAGGTAGTCCATACATCACGCAAGACGATCTCAACGAGCTCCCCTACTCTGAGTCGCAGTACACGATTGGCATGATGCAATGCTTGCACGCTGAGCCCGACCGTGACTTCCTCGCCGATGAGGTAGCGGTCGGCATTGTCACTGACAGCAAAAAAACGTGGAATCGCCATCTAGCTCACGAACCAATCTTTGACCTTGTCAAAACTCGTCTTATGATGCTCCACAACGGAGGTTTCTGAGTCTGAGAATTCCGTAGACAGTGCGCGCAGTAGTTCTTTTTGCTTTTTATTGAGTTTCTTGGGAACGACGACCTCAATGTGACAGTAGAGATCTCCGCACATATCTCGATTCATGATCGGCATTCCTGCGCCCGTCACTTTTACCTTGTCACCGGTCTGGACCCCGGCAGGGATCTCGACCGCTACCTCGTCCAGCAACCCTTTAATGCGCTTGGTCGCACCGAGTGCCGCCTGGGTATAGGACAGAGGGAGTATCATGTGCAGATCGGAGTGATGGCGCTCGAACCGGTCATTTGGTGCGATGCGAATCTTGATAATCAGATCACCGCTCGCAGCCCCTCTGATCCCGGCCTCACCCAGATCATCTAAACGGATCTGTTGTCCATCGAAAATGCCGGCAGGTACATTGACATCGACGATCTGTCGATCGACTACTCTTCCGGTACCTTCACACTCCTTGCAAGGATCGTTGATCACCACACCGCTACCTTGACAGGTCGTACAAGGAGTTCTCGTTTGCATCGTTCCCAGCAAAGTGCGTTGGAATGTCGTCTTCTCGCCGGTGCCCGCACAATCAGGACAGGTGGCTGTCGTCGTTCCCTTGGCGGTCCCGGTGCCATGACAGTCCTCACAGGTCGCCAAACGATCGACCATCATCTCGCGCACCGTTCCGCGAGCAGCGTCTTCAAGCGAGATGACCATCTGCATCGAGAGGTCTCTTCCTTCTTTACGGACCTGATTGAATCCACTGCGTCTGGTACCACCCATGAAGGCGCTGAAAAGATCTGCCATGCTGACTCCTCCGACTCCGAAGAGATCTCCGAAATCAACGTACTGGTAGCCTCCTGAGCCACCTGAGCCTCCATAGGCGCTGCCATTGACCGTTCCGAAGCGATCATACTGCTCACGCTTGCGTGGGTCGGACAGAATATCATAAGCTTCGTTCAGTTTTTTGAATTGCTCTTCAGCATCAGGGTCATCACAGGCATCAGGATGGCATTTTCGAGCCTTATGGCGGAATGCGCGTTTTATCTCATCGGGATCGGCGTCTTTAGAGACACCCAAAACATCATAATAGTCCTGTGATGCCACTAGTAATTAGTACCTGCCCAGTGACTACCCAGACCGCCCGTGTCAGCTATGAGCTGCACCATACGCTCGATACTCGCGACCGGGTCATATCGCCAATCACCCACGCCGCTCCATCCACGAGGAGGTTCCCACGCCGGGGAGAACTGACAAAGACCGACATAGTAACCTGAGTTCGCGCTCGGGTTGTTGGATGATTCTCTCCAGATGATGTTCCGTATGATCGGAAGCCAATTATCTCCCAGTCCGTATTTCGCGAGTAAGCTCGAAATGGTATCGTCCCACGCGCCATCGCCTAGATTTGCAGGCATCGGATACTGGACGGTCGGGCGAGACTCGACTATCACTTCTGCGATCTTTTTTGTTTCCTCGATCTTGAGCGCTTCGATCCTCGCGGCTTCCTCTGATTGTCTATTAAGCGCCTCTATCGACGAATCGAGATCGGCGATCTGCGCATTGAGCACGGCTGTCTTGGTATCGATCTCCTGTATGAGAGCCGCTGCCCTCGCTTCTTTTTCCTCAGTCATTTTGATCAGATCTCTTTGCTGAGCTTTGAGCGATCTCATTTCCTCGATCTGAGCGGTATGCTTCTCGTTGATGAGCCTCAAAAGATCCCATGTCGTGGTGAACTCCTGGAACGTCGCAGATCCCAACAACAGGTCAAGGGCACTGTATCGACCTTGGCGATACATGCTCGCTGCCCGCTGCGTTAGCTCGCTACGCAGCACCTCGATCCGCCCGGTTGTCTCTTCCAGTTCGACTTGCGCTTGCTCACGTTCATTGATGGCTTCTTGGTAGTCGGCACATGCCAGCGTGTATTCGTCAAGATTTGAAAAGAGCGCTTGGCTGGTGGCATTCTTTTTCGTGGTCAGATTGTCGATCTCACTGGGATAAGCCGTCGAGCAAACGAAAAGGATAAAACAGGTGGTCAAAACCACCAGTTTTTTAGAAATATGTTGTTCTGTGCGTCTTCGCATAGCGCACTATTTTACCAATTCTGCTCGATCTTGGCAAAGATTTACAGAACATTTGTTCGTAACTCTCACAAATCTCACACATCATTCTTGCACTGCTCCAACGATCTTTGCGGAAATCTGTCGTTATTGTTGTGCTAGGCTCTATCTATGACTGATTTTTCTACTCTGTTCGAAGCACAACCGACGTACGAGGCACTCAAAGACGCCTTTGATGCTATCGAGGCAGACCTCACCTATATCGATGATACGGACATCGTGCGTTATTACTCCCCATTTCGTATCTTCGATCGACCGGCCAGTTGCTTGAATGAAAATGTATTCGAATGCCATCCCGAAAGGGTACATAAGTCGGTAGAAGACATGATCTGGGCGTTTCGCGCAGGCGAGAAGGAGACGGTCAGCTACGAACATGTGTCGCACGACAGGCGTCCTGTACGCGTGTGCTACCATGCGATGCGAGATCAAGGTGGTCGCTATCTCGGATGCCTCGAAGTCGTTACCTATCGAGACTGATCATCTCGCGCGCGCTCCAGATCTCACCGAATATCTCATTACCGAGAAGCCATCCGATATCGGTCGGACGATAGCGTTCATTCTCCTCATCGAACTCGACAAGTCCTTTCGAACAAAGTGATTCGAATACTTCTTCCAGTCCGTTGGCGCCAACCTCGAAGCTCTCTACGCCCTCCATCATTCTCATGCCGAGCATGAGATCCTCACACCGTGCCTCTTGAGGCGTGAGTTCTTCATACTCGGACCATTTATGCGTGTCCATAAGTATCGGGTCAGCGATAAATGACTCTATCGTAGAATGCGCGATGCCTCTTCTGCGCGATCCGTCCTTGTTCGTGAGCATCGATGCGGCGCTGGGTCCGATGCCAAGATAGGGTATCGCGCTCCAATATCCCACATTATGTCGCGATCTCTTCCCTGGCTTGGCATAGTTGGCTATCTCATAATGCTCATATCCCGCGCTTTGAAGCGCATGGTCAGCTACATCCATTTGTTCAGCTACCTCATCAGGTTCCGGTATAGTTAGCGAGCCGTCATTGACCATGGTGTGCATCGCGGTCCCCTCTTCTACGGTGAGTGGATACACGCTGATATGGTCAGGTTCGCATGCGATCGCCATATCTATTTGTGCACGCCATTTCCCAAGGTCTTGTTGGGGCAGTCCGCACATCAGATCTATCGAGACGGCGACGTCTACTTCGTCCAGAAATGCGAGCGATCTCATCGTATCGTCGACAGTATGTGAGCGACCAATCGCTTTTAATACCGCTGGATCGAATGCTTGGACTCCGAGCGATATCCTACTCACCCCGGATCCTACCCACTCATTCACAATATCGGGCGAGAGCGATCCCGGATTGGCTTCGATGGTGATCTCAACGTTGTCGGCAACATAATAACACTCATGGATCGCATCGATGATATCGACGAGGTGCCTTCCAAGAATCGCTGGTGTACCGCCGCCGAAATAGATCGTCTGTACCGCAAGTCCCTCGAAATGAACACTCCGGGCTTGTAATGATTCAATGACCGCATCGACATAGTCCTTCACGTACTCGACCCTCAGATCGGTCGTTGAATAGAAATCACAGTAGTAGCAACGTGATATGCAGAATGGTACATGGATATAGATACCGATCGGACTCATCATTCTTGTGCGGTTTCCTCAGATATTTCTGTTACTGTCTTTGCAAGAAAGGACTTGTATTCGCTGATAAGACTCTCGAGATCGTTCATGGTGGTGACCTGGTTGATCTTTCCGCGGAAATAGGATGCTCCGGGAAGTCCGGCACAATACCACATCGCGTGCTTTCTCATCCGTACCAATGCTTTAGGACCGAATGACCGCTCGATGCAAGTTGCGTGTTCTTGCATTACCGCAAAGATATCTTCATAGGACGGGGTGAGTGGAAGCTCGCCGTGGTGTAACGCTTGTGCTTGCGTGAATATCCAGGGATCACCTTGAGCCCCTCGCGCGATCATTACCGCGTCAGCCCCAACCCCACCTTTCGATTTTGGAGAGATCATCGATAACGCGTCTTGCGCGCTAAAAACATCCCCGGAACCGATGACGGGTATGCCGACCGCATCCTTGACACGCGTGATCGTCTGCCTATCGGATACTCCCGAATAGAACTGATCCTGGTAGCGCCCATGCACCGCCAATGCGCTGGCACCTGCTCCCTCCATAGCGCATGCGAATTCGACTGAACGATCATCCCCTTCGCTATAGCCACGACGGAACTTTACGGTAACCGGGATGTCACTGCCCTCGAGTCCTTGAGCTTTGAGAATGGTCACGGTCTTCTTGACAATGCGCGAAGCGGTATCAAGATCCATCATCAAGGCGCTGCCCTCTCCTCTCCGTACCACTTTTGTTACCGGGCATCCCATATTGATATCGATGAATGCGAGATCCTCACCGAGGAATTGGGCGACCTCGTAAGCTTGTGTTGCAATCACCTCTGCGTCAGATCCGAAGAGTTGCGCGGCTACCGGAGACTCATTATCGGAGATAGCCAAGAGCCTGCGAGTCGCATCAGTTTCAAAATTGTAATGAAGACCGATCGCCGAGATCATCTCCGTATAGGTGATGCCGGCTCCCATTCTTTTGCAGATTCCGCGAAAGCACGCATCATTGACTCCGGCCATCGGTGCGAGCCAAAACGGATTTTGCTCTATGAATTGGAGGATCCGCTTCGATCCGGAGAGATTGAGTGCTTCGTTCATACGGAGAGATCCTTGAGATTCGCGAACTACTCGTCGACTTTGAGGATCGCCATGAAAGCTTCTTGTGGCACTTCGACATTGCCGATCGCCTTCATCCGTTTCTTCCCCGCTTTTTGCTTCTCGAGTAGTTTGCGCTTACGCGACACATCGCCGCCGTAGCATTTGGCGAGTACATCTTTTCGCTTCGCTTTCACATTCGTGCGCGACAGTACCCGCGAGCCGACCGCAGCCTGTATCGGCACCTCGAACATCTGCTGCGGGATAATGGTCTTGAGTTTTCGGGTCAATACGACGCCACGATCATATGCCTTATCCTTGTGAACGATGAACGAGAGTGCGTCGACCGGTTTTCCCGCGAGCAGAATATCGAGCTTTACCAGCTCGCTTGGCATATAGCCGGCATAATCATAGTCGAGTGATGCATAACCTTTAGTGCGACTCTTCAGCTGATCGAAATAATCCATGATCAGCTCGGAGAGCGGTATCTCGAAGTGCATCTCCACGGTATTCTCACTTAGATACTGCATGTTAATGAATTTACCGCGTCGGTCGATCGAGAGATCCATGACCGCTCCGACAAAATCGGGCGGTACCAGCACCGTTGCGTTCAGGTACGGCTCTTCGATACGATCTATCGCTGAGACATCGGGCATGTCCTTAGGCGAATGTATCGCGAGTTTCTCGCCTTTCGTTGTAAAAATGTGATATTCCACACTAGGAGCGGTCGCGAGCAGATCGAGCCCGAACTCGCGCTCAAGGCGTTCCTTGATGACTTCCATATGGAGCAGACCCAAAAAACCCACCCGATAGCCGAATCCGAGCGCGTGACTCGTTTCCGGCTCATAGATGAGCGCCGGATCATTCAATTTGAGTTTATCGAGCGCGTCACGAAGATCGGGGTACTGGTCTCCATCGATCGGGAATATACCAGTGAACACCATCGGCTTTATCTCGCGGTACCCCGGCAGCGGCGCAGTCGCGCCGTTGTTCGCCATCGTGATCGTATCTCCTACTTTGACCAGGGAGGGATCCTTGAGCCCGGTTATAAGATAGCCGACCTCACCGACACCGAGCGAATCGATGGGAGTGTTTACGGGACGACGCACTCCGACCTCTTCGACATCGGTCTTGGTATTGGTTGCCATCATCCGAATGAGATCGCCCTTTTTAACTGTCCCGTTAACGACGCGTATGAGTGCGACGACTCCACGATACTCATCGAAGTATGAGTCGAAGATCAATGCACTGAGCGGAGCATCGGCGTCTCCCTGTGGTGCGGGGATCCGTTCGACGATCGCTTCGAGGACCGCTTCGATGCCCTCACCGGTCTTGGCGCTGGTCAGTATCGCATCGTCTGCGGGTATGACAAGACCCTCCTCGATCTCTTGCCTGACTCGTTCAGGTTCAGCGGCGGGAAGGTCGATCTTGTTGATTAAAGGAATGATCTCCAGTTCTGCGTTCATCGCCATTAGAGCATTGGCGACGGTTTGGGCTTCGACTCCCTGCGAGCTGTCGACCACCAGTAATACGCCCTCGCACGCTTGCAAAGAGCGGGACACCTCATAGGTGAAGTCAACATGCCCGGGGGTATCGATCAGATTGAGTTGGTACATGTGCCCATCCTGGGCCTGATACATCACACGGACCGCCTGGGCTTTGATCGTGATTCCACGTTCACGCTCGATATCCATACTGTCGAGCAATTGATCTTGCATATCGCGTTCGTCAACGGTATGCGTCAACTGCAATATGCGATCAGCGAGCGTCGATTTTCCATGATCGATATGAGCAATGATCGAAAAATTCCGTATGTACTCCGGATTTGTCATAGAGTCCATTTTCGCACATGGTGTCTACTCTTTCTCGAAAGACTTCTTGCTCTCTTGAGAGTATTATCATGCGCGAGATGCAGGCTTTTAAACAGAGGTAAAATCCATACCCCCTTTTCGTGCACTCCACAGACGAGTTTTGCCTTTTGCTCCACTCTGACATTTTTATCCTGCTGTGGTATAGTCTTATATCGCTTAGAGTTGAACTGAAAGGAACAATACGCGTGGCAAACATAAAGAGTCAGAAAAAACGTATCCTCACCAATGAGAAGGCTCGTCAGCGCAATCGCTCCGTCAAGTCGAAGCTCAAGACCGCGACCAAGAAAGTACATGCTGCGGTGGAAGTCGGTAATAAGGCAGAAGCGCTCGAACTTGCGCTTGCGGCCTGTCGTATGCTCGATCAAGCTGCATCAAAGGGTGTCATTCACAAAAACCAGGCGGCAAATCGTAAATCGGGCCTTATGGGTCTTGTGAACGATATGAGTTGATCGTTTGAGCTCTCGCTCTATGAGCCGCTCTATGCGGCTCTCTTTATGACCGGGCAGTGGTGAACTCAAGAATCCAGCGTCGGTAAGCCGGTTCGCCCTCGTTTGAGGTCTTCATGATGTATTCAAGGCCCGCAAGACGCTCGAGGCCCGCGCAGAGCTCTTCAGCAGAATACTGATACGCACCCTCGCGCACCCGCTTTGCAAGCCAGTTCGGGGTGCCCAGAGTCGCGGCGATCTGGTCGAGTGATTCGTCGCCTGCATCGATAAGTGATCGAGCGATTATGAGTTCGCGCACCGCTCGGACCACTGCAGGATGGATCATATGCAGTGAACTGTCTTGTTTAAGCAGACGCTCAAGCGTTGCGAGTGCTTCTGTCGGTCTCCTTCGCTGAAGAGCGTTCGTCAACTCCCAAACCTTGATCTCCGCACTGATCTCGACCATAGCGTCAACATCTTCAGGGGTTACCTGAGTGCGCTCACCCATATAGGTCGCGATCTTGGTGACGGCGGTATTGAGTCCCTCAATATCATCGCCTACTGATTCGACGATTGCGGTACACAACCCCATTGGAGCATTTTTTCCCTGAGCTACAAAGAGCGATCGGATGATCGCCGGTAACTCTGATTTCTTTGGATTGCTGCGTTCGACAAGTCCTCCTGCTTTTTTTATCGCTTTATAGAGTTTGGTCGACTTGACCAACTTTTCCCCCACGATCGCGAGCACCGTCGTCTCGGAAGGTGATCTCGCATACTCACCGAGTCCATCGAGTAGTTCTTTTCTCGCTTGTTGTATATTGTTGACGATGATCAAACGATAATCGCTCGCGAATGGAAGGGTATTTGCTGCCGATAGTATCATCTCTACTTCAGCGGTCGCCGCGTCGAATTGATCATAATTGAACTCGATATCACCTACTTGCGAGAGGCGCTTCTTCAATCTATCGACCGCCTGATCGCGCAGATAAGACTGTTCCCCCAGTATCGCGTATACCGGGAGAAGGGGTTTTTGCTGAGTCTGGTTCGTTCCGTTCTCCATACCCTTTATCATAGCCTAAACGTGCTGCACCCGGTCGTCCGTATCCCACTATGGATCGATCATTGTTTGAGACTCAAGATCGACCGTGATCGTCCCCGATTGGTCTGTCCTCAGAACATGCACCTCCCTACCATCGCAGAGATCTAAAGTACTCTGTGCGGGGTGTCCATACGCATTGTTCTTGCCCACGCTGATCACAACGTATTGCGGGTCAAGGAGTTCGAGCAATCCCTCATTTATTGACTCTTTGCTGCCATGATGCCCTAGTTTTATGACATCGACTGAATGAGTTTCTCGCTGTTGTGCCATGAAGGCTCGCTTGACGCTGAGCGCTTCTGCATCACCGCTCATCAACAACGATGATGATTCGATCCTGGCAGATCGATCCCCCAGACGAGTCAGGAACTGAAATCGTCGGCTCTCCTTTCCTGCGCTCGTGGTCACATATAGGACCAAACAGGACTCGTTAGCGCCCGGATCGATCACCTTATCGAGCGGCCCCCACACGTGTATCGAGAGCTTGTCTAAGATGATCTCATCGCCTAATTTCACTTCCCGCAGCTCGGCATCCAGATCACTTGCGATCTGTCGGATCTGCGGCGAGCTTTGTGCACCTTCGGCGCAAAGCACCCATCGGACGGGTCCATATCTGCTGAGTGCTTTAACACCTCCGATATGATCATCATGATCGTGAGTCAAGATAAGCGCTTCGATCGTATCGACGCGTTGCTTTCGGAGTTGTCGCTCTAGGATCCCCGGATCGGGGCCGGTGTCTACGAGAATCGTGTGAATACCACTTCTCAGGAGTACTGCATCGCCTTGGCCGACATCGAGGATGACGACCTGATCAGAGATATGAGCGAATGGTAGAAGGCTCACAGACACGGACAGCGCAAGAAAGGCGATCAAGAGAACTTTTGAGATCTGTTTGAGCCGCGTAAGAGTTGAACGACCCAGACGTGGCCAGAACCACCACAACGCAATTACGCTCAGAACGGTA
>WRDL01000026.1 GCA_009784095.1 Coriobacteriia bacterium
CGTAAAGTCCGACGTGTCCTCCACCGCTGGTGATGACCAGGTCACCCGGTTGCAGGTCACCGTAGGCGACGTATGAACCGTACTCCATCATGCCGTAGGTAGTACGGGGCAGATAAACTCCCAGTTGAGCATAGCAATACTGCACAAGACCTGAGCAATCGAACCCGGCCGGGCTCGAACCACCCCACACATAGGGGACCCCGATATAGAGTGCGGCAATATCGAGGACGTTGGAGTACATTCCCGGAGGAGGTGGCGCATAGTCGCCACCACCGCCGCCGCCGTCTTGCGGAGCGTAATAGACCGGTCCGGCAGCGGCAGCGGCACGCGCTTGTTCGGCTGCGGCCGCGGCTGCGGCCTCTTCCTCGGCGCGCAGCTGCGCGATCTCGTCCTCGAGACCGGCAACGACCGCTTGCTGTTGAGCGAGTGCAGCTTCGATATCGGCTCTCCTTGCCGCCATCTCCTGCTCTTTTTCAGCGGCGATCTGCTCTTGCTCACTTAAGATGCTCTTGAGCTGGACCTGCTCGGCTTTAAGCGTGGTGAGCTCCATGATATTGAGCGCGTTCTGCTCGTTGATGGTGGTCAGGATATCCCATGTCGTCGCGAATTCTTGGAACGTGTTCGCGCCGAACAGGACCTGCACGAAGGCGAATGGTCCTTGGCGATACATATCGACCGCGCGCTGATTAAGATGCTCTTGCACCTCGCCGAGACGACCGGTCGTCTTAACGAGCTGTTCTTGTGCTTCATGGTGTTTGGCGACCGCGGCGTCATGTTCTTCTGCCGCCCCATTGTATTGATCGACGATCAGACCGAACTCGGCACCGAGCTCTTCGACTCTCTTCTTGGCGGCTTTTGCCTCATCGAGCTTACTTTGCGGCACCGCGAACGCATTCAACGGTAACGCGAGAAAAAAGCTGGCCACAAGCGCCAACGAACAAACCCACAGAAGTGGTCTTTTGATCCGATAATTCATCTAATCCATTCTAGCAAGGTCGCTGACAATACTCAAATCGCACCTATCTCTGCACATAGTTTATGCGCATTCACGCAAAAAAGCAGTTCAATACTCATAAATCTACATAATCGTAGCGATAAAATGGTGAATCGAGGCCAGATCGCTTCAGTTGATAGAAGTTAACCGAATACCGCACATAACGTGTCGAGGATGACCGCCGCGATGAACTGAAAGTGCAGTTTATTGATCGTTTCGAGCGTCTCTTTCGGCATTACGATCGCGATCTCATGGAATCGATCCGGCTCACCTTTCGTCGCCTCTTGCCATGAGCTGATCAGTGTCGCGCGATGCGGGTCGTAGGGGATCTGAATGAGATCGTATTGAGCAGCGGAGTTCTCACCCACGATCACGATCTCGATCGAATCCTCACCGATCGGAGTTTGCCGACATTCGTCACACTGAGTGATGAGGGCAAGATCCGCGCTCGCCGAGGCGAGGTTGACGAGTCTACGAACGATCTGTTTGGTCGCCTTGTCGGTCGCGGTGAAGTACCATTGGTAGCTCATGAGCACCGGTTCACGATTCTGGGTCGTCGGTACCGCCTCGCTGTGCGCGTGCACATCGCGTTTATCCCAGATGTGCCTGAGCCCGTTGAGCGCCTCGTAGGTCTTGATCCCCACCGCGCCGTCCGGTGAGATCTCCATATTGGTCTGGAACTCGATGACCGCACGCTCGGTATGCGGACCGAAGATACCATCGATATCGGTACTGCTGAAACCGAGCGCTATGAGCGCGGTCTGCAGCGTCTTCACATCTTGACCGTGGAAGTGGGGCTTGCGTAGATAGAGTGAACGGTCACCGAAGATGAAGGTCGAGTCGACAAGTGTGGACCAGGTGCGGCTGTCGACCTCACCGGTCATCGGCAGAGCGTATTCTTTTTGGAAGGCCACGACCGCCGATCGGGTCTCCTCGCGAAAATCACCGTCGACCCCGCTCTTCCCCAGATCGTAACCCAATTGCTTGAGGCGTCGCTGAATGTCCTCGACCCCTCGTCCACTATCGTGGATCTTTATCGGTATCATAGATGCATCCGTTCTGCGATGAACTCAAGGAATGCAGACACAGCGCGTGTCGGCGAGCGATGCGGGGTCGCCAGATAGAGCGGACGCGTCAACGCTTCTCCTGCTAGATCGAGCTCGACGACCGTCCCCAGTCGCACCGCCTTTTCCGCGACAAGTCTGCTCATGATCGCGATGCCGAGACCAGCCTCGACCGCGCTGATGATCGCTTCGTCCGAACCCAGCGTCAGTACGATGTTGAGCTGTGCATTTAAAAGACCGGCATCGCGTAACAGGTGCAGCGCCGCTCGGCGTGTGCCACTCATATCCGGTCGCATGATCCAGCGCTGATCGATCAAGTCATCGGATGAAAGCTCCTTGCGAGCAGCGAGCGGGTGGTCCGGTGACGCGATCACCACGAGTTCATCGATCACTATCTCGGTATAGTCGACCGGTACATCCTTGCTCAACGCACCCACCAACGCAAGATGAGCATCTCCACCGATGAGCGTATCGATCGCGCGCGTCGAATCACTGATGGCGAGATCGAGGTCGACCTGCGGATACCGACGTGCGAATTCACCCATGAGCCTTGGTACGACATAGGACCCAGGTATCGTGCTCGCCGCGATGCTCAGCGAGCCGTTGATCTCGCCGTCGAGTTCTTGCAGTGCTCGCTGCGCGCATCGGATCTGGTCGAGTATCTCGCGCGCATATGGCAAGAACAGCGCGCCGGCCTCGGTCAACTCGATATTGCGGTATTGGCGATCGAGTAACGTTTCGCCCAGCTCTTCTTCAAGAGTGCGTATCTGCGTGGTGACCGCCGGTTGCGTGATGGAAAGCGTGCGCGCGGTGCGTGAGAACGAACCCGAATCGACAACGGAGACGAATGCTTTGAGGTTGGTGCTGTTCATACCGGCGCCTTCGCAGTTCTATCCTGCTCGGGCGATGAAGAAATCCGCCATGGACAACAAAAGATCTTTGGCCTTCGACGCGGTCAGCGCACCGTCAAGTTCGGTTTTTGCTTTCTCGACCAGTGCGTGCGCATAGTCGCTCGCGTAATCGAGGGAACCGGCGTCGCGCATGATCGCGACCGCTTCTTCGAGAAGAACAGGATCGGTGGTTCGTAATTCCAATATCTCGAGGAGTCGACGCGCCGCAGGGGAGTGGGTCAGCGCGTGCAACGCCATGAGCGTGCGTTTGCCCTCGGTAATATCGATGCGGAAGTCCTTGCTTTTATCGCTTCCGGTCAGGTTGATAAGGTCATCCTGTATCTGGAATGCAAGCCCTGCGGCCAGACCAAAGTCACGCAAGATCTCGATCGTGTCATCATCGGCCCCACCGATGATCGCACCGATCGCGAGGGGGACCGCCCCACTGTAATGCGCGGTCTTGTGAGTCGCCATCGTCAAATAGTCATCGACGGTCAGATCGAAACGCCCGTCGCGAGCCCATCCGATATCGAGTGCCTGTCCTTCGATCGTGCGAGTGGTCATATCGATCAACTCTTTGAGGATACGCACCTTCATCTCGGGATCCAGTGATGGGTCATTGACGACCGAACCGGTCACCAACGAGAGCGCCAGATCACCTGCGTTGATCGCGATACCATCACCATGAAGGATATGCATGGCCGGTTTGCCACGGCGCGTGAGTGCCCCATCTTCGATATCGTCATGAATCAGTGCCGCGGTGTGAAAGTGCTCGACCGCCGCTGCGCTGCACTGCGCGCGTGCAGGGTCTCCACCGACCGCTTCACAAGCAAGTTGGCAGATGAGCGGACGGTGGCGCTTGCCCGAATTCGCTGAATAGGTCGCGAGCGGACCATAAAGGTATTCATGCATATCGACATGCTCACCGGGGATCTCGAAATACGTTCCCAGGTGTTCATCGACGCGTTTATGGTTCGTTTTCAAGTAGCGTTTGAAGCTTGCCATCGCCTATCCTTTCTGCTCAATATGGTAGCACACGAACGTTACTGAATCCGCCTCGCGCGCAGATGTGATACCGCCCTTGAGCCGTTGGATGAAAGCGCATTCGGTCGATGGTTATCGGTAGGTCCGTATCGATGCATTAATACCGGTACGATCGATCTCGTCGGTAAAGAACACGAAGGTCGCACTGTAGACGGTGGTCGACGCTTCGACCGATGTCATGATCGTGCCGATATCTCGCTGGCGGATCGAGAAACCTTCCCGCTGAAGCGCGGTGAGATATCCGTTGAGCACCACGTCGAATGGATCGTCGGTGGCAAGGGTCAGGTCGTATACATCAAAATCGGTCCGCATGACGTGATCGCTCGAGACCACGGTCGCGCCTTCCCATTTGGGGACCGCCTCGGGGTATCCTTCACTGAGCTCGCCGATCACGGTCGCACCGACCCGTGCCGTCTTAGGCAGATCGCTCGATCGATCGGTGACGGTGCCGCGGACTGCGAAGAATACCGCGAACGCGACTATCACGAGAACTGCGACCGCTATCATACGGGTGACGATCTTCTTGTCCATCGGGACCGTGCTCCTGCTCCTTGGCATAACGTTTCGGTAGTGCTGGTACCAGATCGTATCTGTGGCGGAGCTGTGTGCGAATCGAACACACCCGAGAGACTCTTCATCCCTCACGACGGCTTTGAAGGCCGCGCTGCCCACCAGGACAGATCCAGCTCCGTTTTGCGTAGAGACTATTGTAACGTAAAGCCTCGTGCGCGGTCGCGTACTCGAACGAGGTGCTCATTGCGTGATCAAGCACCACCACGCCGATCCGACACGCAACGGGGAAGCGTTCCCCAGCAGAAAAAAGAGAGAAGTATCAGCGTAAGAAACGCAAGTCACCCTCACGACGCGTCAAAGCGGCCCTGTCATAGTATTCAAGGAGCGGGATCGCGTATTTGCGACTCACACCGAGTACGTCTCGCAGTTGAGCGGCGCTCGCCCCTTCGGATTGCTCGCTCAGATAGTCTCGGATCAATTGCGCACCGCTCTCGATCGCTTCTTTTGCGAAGTAGAGATCTCCCGCAAGACGGATCAACTCCCCGCTTTCCACGTGGGAGGCAAGGGCGCGACTGACCGTCTTGGCATCGGAGCCCAGACGTACGCTGAGATCGGCGAGCGAATCGGGCGAGAGCCCTCTTCCCGCGAGAATAGGAAGCGCGTTGCCTGCTATCTTTTGCTGCTCGAGTTGCGCGGTCTGAGGTGCTCGGTTGTGGCGCACCCTGCCGGCTTTGCCGGTGATCGTCTTCTGTTCTTCGAGTTGGGCGAAGAACGTATCGAACACCTCGGGATCGAGATAAGGTGCGGCCTGCTCGCGCAGTGTCGCGATCGACATATCGACCTCTTGAGGGTTGTCCTCATGGAACGCAAGAAGCACACGATCGATCGCATCGCGTACGCGTTGGGCTCCTTTGGTCGTAATGAACGAGGTCTCCTTCTCGATCTTGATCCGCTCGAAATCCGATTCGTTCAAGATCGCGGCGACCTTACTTCTGGCGACACCGAGTCGCTTCGCCAGAGCGACACTGGTATAGGGTAGATCGCTGATCTGCATAAGACCGTGGACTGCTTCGCGTAGGTCCCCCGCATGCAACGCGTCCAAAAGTGCGTGTTCCTCTTCGGAAAGACGCGTATGTTTGGTCGCCTGTGCATCAAGGATCTTCCCTCCCCCGATCGTGTAGGTCGGTGAGTAACTGCGGATGATGAATCGATCGCCATACTGCGCGGCGATCGGCTCTTCGAGTCGGATCTGAACGAACGCTTCGGTATGCGGGACCAGCGAAGCTTCATCGAAGAGCATGACGCGCCCGATCGTAGTGGTGGCGGCATGATGGACGTGTACGCGGGATCCCGACTTGAGGACTGCGGATCCATCATCGGGACCGAGGTAGGTGAGCGCCGCGTCGAAACGCCGTGTCATCATCAGTGTCCGCGGAGTCGCAACGGTGTCGCCGCGCTCGATCTCGACCGCGGTGATCGAGGCGAGATTGAGCGCCACACGCTGTCCCGCCATCGCGCTATCGGTATCGATACCATGGACCTGTATACCGCGGATACGTGCCTCTTTGGCGGAAGGGAGCAACTCAACGGTGTCGCCGACACGTGCCACACCGGACCATAAGGTACCGGTCACCACACAACCCGCGCCCTCGATCGTAAAGACCCGGTCGACCGGAAGCCTCACGATCTCGGTCGACGCTTTGCGATCGATCGCGCTGACGCGTTGCTCGAGTGCCTCGACAAGTGCATCAAGTCCTGCGCCGGTCACGACCGAGGTCTCGATGATGGGAACCTCTTCGAATCCGTGTTGCTCGAGCAGCTCGGTGATATCGAGCGCGACCAGGTCGCGCCATTCGTCATCGACCAGGTCGCTCTTTGAAAGTGCGACCACCAGATGCTCGACGCCCATCAACTGGAGGACGCGGATATGTTCGCGTGTCTGGATCATCACCCCGTCATCGGCCGCGACGACCAGGAGCGCGATGTCGAAACCGCTCGATCCCGCCACCATCTGACGGACGAATTTCTCGTGTCCGGGGACATCGACGACCCCGAGTATCGCTCCGTTAGGCAACGCCAGTTGCGCAAAGCCGAGCTCGATCGTGACCCCCCGACGCTTTTCCTCGGGAAGTCGATCGGGATCGACCCCTGTCAGTGCCCGGATCAGTGCTGACTTTCCGTGGTCAATATGGCCTGCTGTGCCAAGGATATACGAGATCATGATTACGCGGAGATGATATCGGCGATCGCGGAGACCACCACGTCGTGATCGTCTCGCACGAATGTACGCGGGTCGATGATGAGGTGATCGTCCTTGATGCGCGCGATGATAGGAGTACCACTACGAAGCCGCAGCGCCCGCTCGACATCGGTCGCACTGAACCCATGCAGCCTCAAACGCAGGACCATCGTGGGGATATCTGCCATGGGAAGCGATCCGCCGCCGGCATATGCGACGTCTTCGGTGATCGTCGCAAAGTCATCTACGCGCAAGATCGGTCCCAGTGAGGCGAGGAGCGCATCAGTGCGCTGACCGCTTTCCTCAAGCGACATCGTCAACATACGCAGGGTAGGGATCTTTTGAAGCGCCAGATCCTGATCGCGATAGAGTTTCAGCGTCGCCTCGAGCGCGGCGAGCGTCATCTTGTCGAGGCGAAGTGCACGTACCATGGGATGCGCTTTAAGCGCGTCGATCGCCCATTTCTGTCCGACGATGATACCTGCTTGTGGTCCGCCGAGCAGCTTGTCGCCGCTAAAAGATACGACGCTGGCACCGGCGAAGAGCGATTCGGGGACCATCGGCTCGTAGGGCAGACCGAAGGGACGAAGGTCTATAAGGACTCCGGAGCCTTGATCCTCGTAGACTGGAATATCATATTGCGCGCCGAGTTGCGCGAGCTCATAGAGTAGGGGTGATTCGGTAAAGCCGACCACCTCGTAGTTCGAGGTATGCACTTTGAGGAACAGACCGGTCTGGCTGGTGATCGCGTTTCCGTAGTCCTCGAGACGCGTCTTGTTGGTAGTGCCGACCTCGACCATCGCCACGTTCGATTGCGCCATGATCTCGGGGATCCGAAACGATCCGCCGATCTCGACGAGTTGTCCGCGCGAGATGACCGCTTCCTTACCTTTGGCGAAACACGAGAGAATCAGCATGACCGCCGCTGCGTTGTTGTTGACCGCGAGCGCACCACGTGCGCCGGTCAACTCGCAAAGAAGTTCTTCTATATGTTCGTGACGAGATCCGCGTGTACCCTTCCCGAGGTCGTATTCGAGCGTCGAATACGACGAGGCGACCTCATCGACCGCTGCGATCGCTTCATCGGCAAGTACGCTGCGCCCAAGGTTGGTATGCACCACGATGCCGGTCGCGTTGACCACGCGCCTCAAGTGCGCGACCTCGGTCAGCGCAAGCGAAGCGATGATCGAATCGATGATAGTAGAAGTATCGGGTACGCTTGAAAGCGTCTCCAAGGTGATCGCGCTTCGGATATCATCGAGTGAGCGGCGCATCTGTGATATGACCGGTGTGCGACCATGCTGCTCGCATACCGAGACGATACGCTCATCTTCGAGGAGATCGTCCATATTGGGCAAGGCCCGATACATTTCTTTTCTGTCCATGCGCTCTATTGTACTAAAAGTGACAGCAGGACAGTGGGAGGGACAGTAGTGAGACAAACGGAACCGACCCCACAGTCTCAGTGCCCTGTCTACACGAACGAAAGAGCGCCGTCGCCGGTGTGGCAACGACCGATCGCGACCGCCGAGTTGCCCATCCGTTGCAGATAGAGACCGGCGTCATCGCGTGGCAGTGCGAGCAGAAGGCCGCCGCTCGTCTGCGGGTCGCAGACGATGTTGAGCCACATGGCCTTCTCGCCATCCGCATACATATCATCGAACGTGATGAAATCTTGCGCCCAGGAGATGATCTCGGCCGTACGTCCGGGTACCACATCGCTGCTCGCGAACTCCGCGACACGCTCATGAAGCGGGACCACGTCGAGTGCGACTTCGGCATCGACACCGCTGGCTGACGCCATCTCATGGAGGTGACCGGCAAGCCCGAACCCGGTGATGTCGGTGCAGGCATGGACCTCAAGTCCCTCGGCCGCTTCCATCGCCTCTTTGTTCAACGTCGCCATCGCCTCGATGACCTCTCGCGCATCATCTTCTGTCACCATCTGGCGCTTGAGCGCAGTCCCCCACACACCGGTCCCCAACGGTTTGGTCATGATCAAGACGTCGCCGTGTTGCGCCCCACGATTGAGCCACACCTTCTCGGGGTGCACCGTGCCCATCACACTCAAGCCGTACTTCGGCTCTGCGTCATCGATGGTATGCCCGCCGATCACGACCACACCTGCCTCGGCGCAGATCTCGGCGCCTCCGCGCAGGACGTCGGCGACCACTTCTGGACCGAGCTCGCATGAGAATGCGAGAAGGTTCATAGCGGTCAGAGGCTTGCCACCCATCGCGTAGATATCGCTGAGGCTGTTGGCCGCGGTGATGCGCCCGAAATCATAGGGATCGTCAACGATCGGCGTGAAAAAGTCGACGGTAAGAAGCGCCGCCATCTCATCGGACAGGCGATAGACCGCTGCGTCATCGCTCGTCTCAAAGCCGAGTATCAGCGCGTTGCTCTGCACCGGCGATATCGCTTCGAGGACCGCCTTGAGGTCGCCCGGACCCCATTTGGCGGCTCAACCGGCCTTGCTCGAGAGCTGAGTGAGTTTGATCTCTTGGTTTTCCATGCGTCAATGATACCGCACAAAAGAGAGGTCCAGCGCGGACCTCTCTTCGGATGGATCTCGATCGGTCTTCTCTTATGTCGTAATCCCTTATTTGGTCCCGGTAATGGAAATACCTTTGATGAATTGTTTTTGGAATATGAGCAAGACGATGACCGCGGGGATCATGATCAGCGATGCGGCCGACATGACCGATCCGATGTCGTGGATGTGTGCATTGCCGAAAAATACCAAAGAGAGTGGCAATGTCATCCGATCGACCTGGCTGAGCATGATGAGCGGCTTGAGGTACTCGTTCCACGCTTCCAAGAAGGTGAATATGGCGAGCGCCGCTATGCAGGGTTTAAGCAACGGCATGATGATCGACCAATAGACCCGCATCGGTCCGGCGCCATCGATCAGTGCCGCCTCGCTGAGACTATCGGGGATCTCCTCGCAGAACTGACGACACAGATAGAAGCCGAACGCCGAGACCGCGCCGGGAAGGATCAGCGCCCATAAGGTGTCGTAGAGATTGAGCTCGCCGACGATCAGAAAGATCGGGATCATCGTGATCTGGTAGGGTACCATCATCGTCGCCAGGATGAGCCAGAACAGGGCCTCCTTGCCCTTGAATTCGAACTTCGCGAAGACGAATCCCGCCAACGTCGACGTGAACACCACCAGCACGGTAATGCTGGTCGCGACTATGGCGCTATTGAGGAACCACCTGAAGAATGGCGAGTTGGTCAATACATTGCGGTAGCCCGCAAGAGTCCAATTGATTGGCAGTATCACTCCGGGGTTCTGTACGATCTCCTGAGTTGACTTGAACGATGACATGAGCATCCAGATGTACGGTGCGATGATAAAGAGCGCGACCAATGAGAGGATCGCCAGAGAGATGTATTGACCGATGGAGTGTCTTTTATGACGAGTGTCCACAGCCATCAGTATCCCCAATCGACCCGGTTCACGCGTTGTTGAACGATCGTGAAGATCATGATCAATAAGAAGAGCGTGATGGCGATCGCCGAGGCGTAGCCCATATTCTTATTCTGGAACGCGGTCTTATATATCAGATAGGTGAGTACCGTCCCTGCATTATTCGGACCACCCTTGGTCGCAAGTACTTGGAACTGAGCGAACATCTGGAAGTGTGAGATGAACGTCATCGCTATGACAAAGCTGAACGTACGACCGAGCAGCGGAAGGGTGATATTGAAGAACCGTGAGATCGGACCTGCGCCATCGATATTGGCTGCCTCATAAAAGTCGCTGGGAATCCCATCCATCCCGGCGGAGAAGATGATGACGTTATAACCCATATCGGCCCACAACGTGAAAAGGATCACTGACGGGATGACCAACGACTGGGTACCCAACCAATTGATCGGTTGGATGTTGAAAAGACCTTCGAGCATCGAGTTGATGATCCCGTAGCGTACGTTATACAACTGCTTCCACACCATACTCGACGCGACCAATGGCGCAATACAAGGCATAAAGAACAGCACCCGAAACGACGCGCGCAGCTTCGACCAGTCCAAAGACGAGATGAGCTGGGCGATGATCAAGGTGATGATGATGTTGAGCGGTACGGTCGCGAAGACGAAGTAGAGCGTATTGCGAAGTGCCTTGAAGAAGACCGGATCGTTGGTCAGACGGGCGAAATTCGCCAGCCCGACGAAATCGTTGTTCGTGCGCAGAGGATTGTAGTCAAAAAATGACATAACAAACCCGGCACCTATTGGCAATACGAGGAACGTAAAGTACAACAGGAGTATCGGCAACAGCACGAAGAACACGAACCGGTTGTTTTTCAGAGTGCGGCCTCCTCTATTCTATTGTCGTGAAGTGGAGCAGATGATCTGTTCCACTTCACGCATTTACCCGTACTATTGGTTGTTCATGATGTCGTCGAGCGCTTTGACCGCATCTTCTACGGATGTGCCGTTATCGATGATATCGACGAACATATTGGCGACTTCCTCTTTGAGTGTTGAGGTGTTGAAGTGACCGATGAACTGACCACCATCAAGGATGTCGATGATAGGAGCCATGTAGGGCACCGCCTCAACGAAGCGCGGATCGTGTGCCAGCGACTTGTACGGAGGGATCGTCGCGGTCGCGATGTTGTATTCAAGGAGTCGGTCTTTCTGGCTCCAGAACTCAACGAACTTCCACGCGGCATCCGGGTTCTGTGTCGCGGCGTTGACCGCAAGACCCCAACCGGTTTCTGCGGCGAATTTCTTGTCCGCACCGTAGAACGGCATCGACACGAACTCGAAGTCCACTCCATAGGTCAGGCCATACTCCTCTTCGCCCTCGGGGACGACCCAGGGACCACGCGGGACCATCATGGACTCGCCGAGGAAGAACTTCTGATAGGGCTCCTGCTCTTCGGCGTTCGTGATACCGTCCAGATCGGTCAGACCATCGACCTTGATATAGTCGACGAGCGTCTGCATGGTCTCGATGCCGATCGGTGTGGCGAAGGTGAACTCGTCGCCGTCCATGTACTGTCCACCCGATGAAAGGATCATCGAGGTCCACACATAGGTCAGTGAATCCTCACCGGGAAAGTCGAACCCGCGGAACTCGAATGTATTGCCCTTGGGGACCGTCACGTCACGCGCGATATCGATCATTTCGTCCCAGGTCGCAGGATAGTCGAGCTCGAGCTCCTCGAACTTGGGGGTGTTGACCAACATGCCGCCATACTCGTTGTTGAACTCGAGCGGCACTCCGTAGTAATTACCGTCGTACTCGAAAGAGCCGAGGACCGGCTCATAGCTGTCTTCTTTGACCTCCGCCATGAAGTCAGCAGGTACCGGCGAGAATACCCCGGTATCGGCGTAGTCACCTGCCCAGCCTCCCCACAGGAGATAGATGTCCGCTCCGCCCTCTTTGGTCGCGAGCGATGTCTGGATCTTTGCCTCGAAGTCATCCCAAGGGAACGCTTCTTTCTTGATCACGATGTCGGGGTTCTCCGCCTCGAACTCGGCGATGATCTTGTCCTGCTCCGCGTTCCATAGATTATCGATGTGGACCCAAAATGTCAGAACAGTCTGGTCATCGGTCACGGTGGTCGCATCGGTACCGTCATCCTCGGCGGCACTTGTGCAACCCGCGACTAGGACCAGGGCACATATCACCACCATCGTCAGCATCAGAGTTTTCAGGAATTTTCTTAGACTCATGAGCGCTCCTCTCGCACATTGCACACGGCAATTTACCGACGTTTATAGCTTATCATTCACCAGTTCAGTGAATGAAAGAAACCAAGGTAGTCTTTGTTCTGCTCCAACATCTCGCGTACCAATTGTTTCGTCTCATCCATCGAGAGCACCGCCGAGGTCAAAGGATCGAACAGTATCGCCTGGAATACCTTCCACGCATCCCCCTCGATCGCAGCATCGATGGCGAGTTCCTCGCAACGCGCAGAGGTGTTGATCAAGATGGCGAGGTTGTCGGGAAGTGATCCCACCGGTATCGGGGTGATACCGTCTTTCGATGCGATCGCCGGTACTTCGACACATGCTCCCTGTGGCAGGTTGTCGATGAGACCGAAGTTGCGGACATTGCAGTTGAAATTGAACGGTGTGTGATCCCCGAAGATCGCGTTGAAGATATCGGCAGCGTACTCGGTCCCCTTATCCAGATCGACGCTCTCTTGCGTCAACCTCCTCTCGAACTCGTCCTTCCATGTGTCTTCACGCATCAGGTACTCATCGAGGATGTAGCGATGCACTCCGGGATTCCAGCCGGTGCCGCTCGTGCAATACCGCTCGATCAGATCGGGACGTTTTCGAAACCACGGATTGTACTCCGAGTTATGACCCGAGGACTCTGAAGGGTAGTAACCCAGATTGAGGAACATCTCACTACGCACCGGCTCGGTATTGTAGATGACCGGATCGTGAGCAACGAGGTCTCTTAGAAGCGGTATCGCGTCTTTTCCGTTCCAGTCGAACTTGATGAAGAACGCCTGATGGTTGATCCCCGCACACGTATAGGTGATGTCCTCCTCGTCGGCACCGAGAAAACCGGCGAGCAATTCGGCCGTACCCTGGACACTATGGCAGAGCCCGGTGACACTGACCTCGGTCTGCCGCTGCAGATAACCGCAGAGAAGCGCCATGGGATTGGTGTAGTTGAGCACGATCGCATTGGGGCAGACCCGCTCGACGTCGCGGATGATGTCGAGCATGACCGGGGCGGTCCGCAGAAATCGAAAGATCCCGGAGGGTCCGCGTGTATCTCCCACATTGATATCCACTCCATATTTTGCGGGGATCTCGATGTCATGACGCCAGACATCGACACCACCTTGAAGTATCGTGATGAGTACCCCGTCAGCCCCGCGAAGCGCTTCGACGCGATCGAGGGTCGCGGTCACCATTGCTGGGTAGTTGCCGGCAACGATGATCGCCTCGACCGATCGTTTTGCATAGTCCAAGCGCTCGGGGTCGATATCCATGAGTGCGAACTCGGCATCGCCGAACAGGGGGAAGGTGAGGATGTCCCTTACGAGATCATTCGTGAACTCGAATGAACCGGCTCCTATGAAGGCGAACTTTTTTGGCATGTTGCGCTCTCCTTATTCTCTGGGTCAATGATACCGCACGTTTGAAAGGTCCTCGGACCTCTCTGTTCCGATCTTCTCCTCGACAGAACTGAGTCTAAGTAGTGCTCTGATAAGATGGATTGCGAGTAGTCAAGAAGGAGGATCGTCGCGCTCTATGAAGTCGGTGAACCACCACCGAACGCTGGTATTACATAGGAGGAGAATACACATTCATGAATAAAAAGATCGTCATTCAGTTCTTGGTATTAACGTTCGCGATCACATTGGTCTGTTTTGCGATCATCAACGTTTTCAAAACATTCGGGCTGACCGTCGAGAGTGCGCCCTGGCTGTATGGGTTGGTGGCGCTGAGCGCGCTCTCCCCCACGATCGCCTCATACGTGGTGCTCAAGAACAACAGGGAAGTCACCGGTTTTCGCGAATGGATCAAAA
>WRDL01000027.1 GCA_009784095.1 Coriobacteriia bacterium
ACGGTAGCCTCTTCTTGATGAAGTTGCGGGCTCTCAGGCATGCCGCTGACCAGTGCGGGAGCGTCTCCCTCGATCTTGTAGGTGACGTGGTAATACTCGTTCGGAGTGAACACCCATTCACCGGTGAACTCAACGTCTCCCTCGGGCATTACAAAGCCGCCGCTCACTACGAGAGCGTCGTCGGTCTCCCAGCCGCTGAAGGTCCAGGTACCAAGCAGATTATCATTATTGATCGTCGCGGTCGTCGTCGGAACGCTCGCTACCGTTACATTTGCTTCGCTTTGATAAGATTGCGGAGTATCAGGCATTTTGCTCACTGGTGTCGGTTGTGTACCGACAACACGATAAGATACCTCATGGACCGGATTCGGTGTAAACGTCCAACTTCCGACGAAGAGTACCGGCCCGTCCGGCATGATAAAGCTTCCCATCAGTACCGGGACATTGATCGTTTGCCATCCATTGAAGATCCAACGGCCGAGGATACCACTACCGTCATCGGTCGCTGACGATGTCGGATACCCTGCTACCTCAACGAGCGCGTCCCTTTGATGACTCTGTGGAGACGCGGGTAGACCGCTCACCGTCGCGGTAGCTGGTCTCGAGCCGCTTACCTCATACGATACGCTATAGAATGGATTTGGTTCCCACATAGCGTAAAGATCAAGATTATCTGAGTAGGAATATTCGAAGGTCTCCTCGTCAGAGTATGAAATACCACTTCCATCGGCTCTGTTGTTCCAGCCGTTGAAGTAATGGAGATAGCGAGAGTATTGATTCGGCGAGAGCGTCACTTCGTCACCGATGTCAAAACCATCGGTATTCGTCATCGCTCCAATCGCATCGAACGAATTGGCATGATAGAAGATCACCGGGGTCACTTTGAGGATACCGAGATCATCGACGAAACGATAATCACGCGTCACATCGTCCCCATACTCATCCCTGATGATCGCCGAATAACCATTCTGACTCGATCCGGGATCGGTCTGAGAACCGGTGACCGTGATCTCGATCTCGTGACCGAGAAAACTCAACAGCCCCACTTTGTCGTCAGGTATCGTGCCTTCACTTTCGTTGTAGGTGTATTCAGGTCTTTGGAGAGCAGAGCCATCCCAGATCTTTTCGGCACTCGGGGTGCTGATATCGATCGGGCGCGGGATGATCTCAAGCTTACCGTGGATTGTCACTGCCGCACCCAGCTCATTGGTGATGTCTACCCATTGTTTACCGTCGATCGTTACGGGAGTTCCAGGATATCCATTCGGATCCCAGTTCTCATCGAAATTGGTGTAGAGGATCTTATAGCCACTCACGAGTTCGAGAACTTGCTCGTACGTGCCGACATTGATACCTGCAGGATCGACCAGATGCATTCCGAGACCTTTATCCGAGTTAGGATTCGCGATGAACATATAATCATCGGTCTTTACTTCATCAAATCGATTAGGCCAATCGATCACGAAGAATTCATCTGCATCAAGAAAATCAGAAAGGCTTTGGGGTCGACCGTTATAGACGGTCTGTGATTCTTCACCATAGACTCCACGGATGATCCAGGTGACATGTTCATCTTTCTCATAATAGAGTCTCAGATAAAGCTCTATCTTGTTAGGATTGACGATCACACCGGAGATGATCTCATCAGGATGCCCCGGTACATAGTTGTAGCCAAATATCGTGATCGGACGAGCTGTCACGGTCTGGTTGGTGAAACCAACGCCGGGAACAGTCGCTCGAAGTACTGGAGTGTTCGGTATACCGTTGGGATCGAGATCGTACACATAGTGTTCTGTTACGTAATTGATATTGGTAAAACGAAGAGGCATATCCCAAATTGAGTGGGGCCTGTTTCCTTCGTTCACGATGTTCAAGCTTGGCGAGCCCACGATGATCGTTTCGGCGACCGCGGACGCCGGAATGACTACACGGAACACGCGATACTGTCTGAAGGGATTCGTTTGTGCGGTCCACGTCGCGACCGGCACACCCGCTAACCCCGCGTAACTCATATACGACGCACTGTGGATGAAGTTCTTATTCTGCGAGTAGGCGAGGAAGAAGAGGGATACGTTACCTTCATTGTCAACGCTGAAGTAGACGTAATCTAGAAACGTCTGACCGTTAAGGGACACGTTATCGAATTCAAGGAGCACCGAATCCGCTGGCAAGGACCAACCTGATTGCAAAGCCATGACCGAAAGCGCCGAGCTCCAGTTATGGCTGTCGTTATAGATCACCCATTGTGCAGTGTAGGTCATATCATCAGTAACTCGTGTCGTCGCGTTGACCGTAGGACTCCAACGGTTGAATCGGTAGCCGGGCTTTGGGGAGAACGTTGGCGCGATGCTTTGCACCAAGGTGCCATCCGGCACATTTTCCACCACTCGATCATTGTTCGTGCTATTGTTACCTGCTTCAAAGGTGACCGTCCAGGTCTCGCCTATCTCTTCTGTTGCCGCTGCAATACCGAGAAATGTGGTAGCAGGTTTAACAGCATCCGCAACACTTGTCGTAGTCTCCTCGCTAAAGAGAGAGACCTCGCTTTCAAGAGGCAATACCGATGCGACGATCATCTCATCCGTTTTGGCCCATTTGGCGACGAATTCAAGATCCTCGTCGACGACATCGGTCGGCTCCCATTCGGGAGTCCAGCGAACGAACGAGTTGCCGGGTTCGGCGGTCAGATCGGGTGCGATATCTTCTATCAGCGTCCCGCGCGCAACTTTGGTCAGGACAAGATCGTCTTCGACCGCTTCGTCGCCCACTTTGAAGACAACGGTGTAGTCACTGTTGCTTTCAAGTGTTACTGCGATACCCGGTACCATACCGAGCATGAGAGCCGCAAGTAGAGTCGCGGACAAGAACAAAGAGAGAACGCTCTTCTTGAGCATCTTCCTCGTTCTCTGTTTTGACAGATGCACGTTGGGATAAGCCTCTTGGAATGATTGGTTGATTCGAGCTTCCATGAGCCGTTCCTCTCTAGAGTGCCGAGATGGCGCCATAAAATAATTCAGTTGTTGGGATACGAATTCCACGTATCGAAACAGACATTTACCAGATATGAAGAGTATACGAAGTGAGCAGGTCGATAGCTACGTTTGTGCGGATTTGGGTCTGAACGACAGTATCTAAGGTACAAACGACACTAACTGACTGAAAAAGCCCCTCTTGTGAAGAAGGGCTTCATATTGTTTTATTAAATTGCTCGAATCAAATTACGATTCGGCACCTGCTTTGACAGGTCTGATATTTACTTTCCGCTTCACGCCTTGTGTGAAGTCCACGTTGCCATCGCTGAGAGCGAAAAGCGTATCGTCACCTCCGCGACCGACAAGTTCCCCCGGGTGAAAATGTGTTCCGCGTTGTCTGACGAGTACCGTACCGGTGGTCACATACTCACCTTGAAACCTTTTGACGCCCAAGCGCTTGGCACGCGAGTCGCGACCATTTCGAGTTGAGCCTAATCCTTTTTTATGCGCCATTTATCTCACCACCTACTTTGATATCTTTGCAATGCGCAACGCCGTCTTATCCTGGCGATGTCCACGAAGCCTCTTGTATCCCTTACGTTTCTTGAATTTGAATACGATCACTTTGTCATCTTTGAACTGATCGACTATCTCACCGGTGACATTTGCTTTGGCGAGTTTCTCACCATCAACGATAAGATCTTTTCCGTCATAGAGAGCAATGACCTCGAGATCAACTTTCTTGCCAACCTCGCTATCGAGTTTCTCTACCGCGATGACATCGTCTTTCTCGACTTTGTATTGCTTTCCACCTGTTTTTACGACCGCGTACATCCTTAAGCCTCTCCATAAAGAACAATTACGCAAACGAATTTCGCAAGGAACTATTCTACCTGATTTTGCCTCTGATTCACAAACTAATTATTTCTCAGACGTGTGTTGGCGGTCACTTGGAGGATCCGAAAGATATCCACCTACGCATTTATGAGCAAGAAGGGCCTGGGGCTCGAGTAGAAAGCATTACTGGTAGCGCGCTTTAATTTCGCGTTCCACGTCGCGTGCGGCGTCGCGTTTCGCGATATCGTGACGCTTATCGTAGAGCTTCTTACCTTTTGCGAGACCCAGCTCTATCTTGACTCGATTCTCCGGCGAGAAATATGCTTTCGTGGGGACCAATGTGTAGCCCTGTTCGTTGATCTTTGCCGCCAAGGTGCGTATCTGCTTTTTATGGAGAAGAAGTTTGCGATCCCGCGTGGGGTCGACTTCACCGGTGGAGCCATGACTGTACGGCTTGATATGCATTCCGATGACCCAGACCTCGTTACCACGCACCGTAGCGTAGCTCTCGCGAAGTGTTAATCCATTCTCGCGGATGGATTTTATCTCGGTGCCGGTCAGGACGATTCCACACTCATAGGTCATCTCGATGCTGAATTCGTGGAAAGCCTTCTTGTTCGATGCGATACGTCTGCTATCGCCCTTATCCTTCTTGATGGCCACCACACTCCTTACCGAGGAGTGAAGTCTATATCAGCGGTTAGACCAAGTACGAAATGCGTCAACAGTTTGACCGCATCATCGAGATCATTGAGTGCAAGTACCTCTGATGGAGTATGCATATAGCGGAGCGGAATGGAGAGCAACCCTGTGATCTTTCCGCTACGCACCAACTGCATGGAGTTCGCGTCGGTGCCGGTACCGCGCGGTTCAGCCTGTACGCTGTAGTCTATGTTTGCGCTCTTTGCTGCGTCGATCAAGCGGGTGAACAGTATGGGATTGATATTGGGCCCGCGCGCGATGATCGGTCCTGAACCGATCTTGAAGTGGCCGTGGGTGCTCTTCTCGATACTGGGATAGTCGGTCGCATGGGTCACATCGATCGCGATGCCGATATCGGGGTCAACACCGAAGGTGGATGCTTTCGCACCTCGTCCGCCGATCTCCTCCATCGTCGTTCCAACGATATAGAGATCACTCGCGCTTCTGCCAGCTTTTTTGACCTCTTCGAGCACACGTACCACGATCCACGCGCCCATCTTGTCGTCAAGCGCCCGTGAGACCACCAGACCATCGCCGAACTTCTCCATGCCCACACCGTACGTTATCACATCGCCGATCGCGATTCTCTCCTTCACGTCTTCGGCGGTAAGACCGACATCGACGAACAGCTTATCGAGCTTTGTGACCGTCTTGCGCTCATCCTCGTCGATGAGATGGATCGGTTTTCGACCGATCACACCGCGAAGGATACCATCTGCGGTATGGACATCTACCCGCATACCGGGTAATACCG
The DNA here is from genome assembly GCA_009784095.1 of Coriobacteriia bacterium. GTDB lineage: Bacteria > Actinomycetota > Coriobacteriia > WRKU01 > WRKU01 > WRDL01. The sequence continues at coordinate 5,266 of WRDL01000027.1, forward strand.
CAGCATCGATACCACCGACCGGTTTGATGCTCAGATAGCCCTCATCGTTGATGTAGTGGACGATCATACCGACCTCATCGATATGACCAGCGAGCATGATGCTCGGTGCGCCTTCTGAAGTTCCCTTCAGCTTTGCAGTGACCGAACCGAGCACATCGGTGTGCACTTCATCGGCTACCTTCTCAACGCGCTTGCGCACGATACCGGCAGCAGGTTGTTCGTATCCCGATGGAGAAGGAGCTTCTACAAGCTCCTTCAGAAAGTTAAAATCCTGTGCCCTCATCGCAGATCTCCCAAAATCTTTATAGCCTCTTGGAGCTGTATGTCGGTCTCAAGTTCCTTTTGCGCGCCCAGAGTCATGGGGATCTCCACATCGGGTGATACCCCGACGTCGTTGATCACCGTGCCGTTGGGGCTGAGGTAGTGGGCGGTCGTCATCAGGATCGCACCGTCCTTATAGTTGAGAAGTGTCTGGACACTACCCTTTCCGAATGTCTTCATACCGACCAGCGTTCCGCGTTCGTGATCGTGTATCGCACCGGCAACGATCTCTGATGCTGAAGCACTGTTCTCATCGATAAGGATAACAAGAGGCTCGCTGGGAAGCGTTGTGTCTCCCACTGATTCGAGTATCGTCTCTCCATCAACGCGTGATTCTACCTTCACGATCACGCCACTCTCTATGAAGATCGAGGAGATCGAGATCGCCTGACGCAGATCTCCGCCGGGATTCTCACGAAGATCGAGGATGAACTTCTTCGCGCCTTGCGCTTTAAGGCTCTTGATATCTTCTCTGACGGCATCCCCACTGACAAGATTGAACTCGAATAGACGGATGTATCCGATATCACCCTCATAGAGCTCGGCTTTGGTGACCGGGACTTGTATGACCGCACGCTCGATAGTCACGGTATACGGGACTCCGAGTGGATAACGCATGTTCATCGTATCTTCTTCGGTGTATGGTCGACAGAGCGTGATGGTGACGGTCGTCCCGGGCTCGCCCTTCACGAGACGCTGGATCTCCTGGGTCGTCCAGGAATCTCGCTGTATGCCGTCTATCTCGAAGAACCAGTCCCCGTTCTCGATGCCGGCGCGCGCAGCTGGTGTGTCTTCGTAGACCTGCGCGACACGCACGTTCCCGTTCTCTTCGGCAAGGACGACACCGATACCCCCGAAGCTGCCTTCCATGGTCTCACTGTAACTCTTGAAGTCATCAGCGGGCATATAACGCGCGTAACGGTCCCCATTACTCTGAAGCAGTCCGTTGATCGCGCCGACCGTCGCGGTCGTTTCATCGGGTGGATCGAGCGCTTGGCGCTGCATCAACGCAAAGACAGAATCGACCCCGCTGCTCAACACTGAAGGCTGGGTGAACATGCCGAGCTTTGCGCTGAGCAGGAACCCCGCGAGAAATCCTCCGAGGATCCCCAGAACCACGACACCGATAACGAGAAAGATCTTTAAGGCACGTGACATCGGATCCTACACCTTCAAGTATTTGCGCATAGCGATCCATGAACCGATGATACCGATAAGGATTCCTCCCAGTGTGAGAAGCGCAGCGATCTGCCACATGATCGCATTCGGGACCGAGATGGCCATGAACGAGATCGCCTGCTGAATGCGTGGGAGACCCCATACATGGAACGCGAAAAGCGTCGCAATAGCCAGAAGCGCACCGATGAGTGCTTGGAAGACTCCCTCAAGGATGAACGGTGCTCGGATGAACCAGTTACTCGCGCCTACCAGTCGCATGATGCCGATCTCCGCACGACGCGCATATATCGCCAGACGGATCGTATTATTGATAAATATCAACGAAACGAGCGCGAGCATGGCGACGAACGCGATACCGATATAACGCAATACGTTGGTAAACGCAAACAGACGCCTGACGGTCTCTTGACCGTAGTTAAGCGAACGAGAGGGATCGTCAGGTCGATCGGCGATGCGCATGAATGCGTCCGATGCTTTGATCTCCTCGACGACGAGCTCGATATCTTGCGCGTTGTTCAACTCGACATCGAGCGATGCCGGAAGTGGATTACCTTCGATATTTGCGATGACCTCAGGAGATTGCTCCATGGTCTCCTTGAACTTCTCAAGCGCCTCATCCTTGGTCGTAAAGCTTACGGTGCTGACCAAAGGATTGCTTTGGAGTTGGCGCTGTAGGACTTCGATGTCTTGCGACGGGGCATCATCGAGTATGAATACCTGTATGCTGACCTTGCTTTCAACATCTTCGACCAGTGAATTCACTACTGCTCCCGAATAGATCGATACTCCTACCAAGAGCAACGAGAGGAAGATCGTGATGATCGCACCCAGACTCATGATCCAGTTGCGTCTGAAGCTGGTCGTAGCTTCGCCGAGGAGGTAGAGAGGATTAATCGACATAGCCGTACACCCCCCTTGCCTGGTCGCGGGCGATATGACCGCCCTCGAGCGCGATGACCCTTCTGCGCATTGAGTTGACCATCTCGCGGTCATGGGTCGCGATCAAGATCGTCGTGCCGGTCTTGTTGATACGGTCGAGCAATTTCATGATGCCAAGCGAGGTCTGGGGGTCCAGATTACCGGTCGGCTCATCACAGAGTAGAAGCGGCGGGCGGTTGACGAACGCGCGCGCGATCGATACACGTTGCTGCTCTCCTCCGGAAAGTTCGCTGGGGTAACTGTCGATCTTATCCTCAAGACCGACCAGACGCAGGACCTCAGGGACCTGTGTATTGATCACATGTTTGGACTTGCCGATGACCTGGAGTGCGAACGCGACGTTCTCGAATGCGGTCTTGTTGGGCAGCAGCTTGAAGTCCTGGAACACGCAACCGATGTTGCGGCGCAGATAGGGGATCTTCGTGTTGCGCAGTTTGCTCAGGTCATGACCGGCAACAACGATCTGCCCAGATGTGGGAGTGACCTCGCGCAGCAGGCTTCTGATAAATGTCGACTTTCCTGATCCTGAGTGTCCCACGATGAAGACGAACTCGCCTGCTTCGATCTCGACATTCACTTTATCGAGCGCGGCATACTCGGGCGTATACTGCTTGGTAAGGTTGCGGACCGAGATCATCTTAGGACCGCTGACGCGTGATGCGGTCGGTATGGGAGCGGCGAGCTCCGCATACCCTTTTGCGATCTCATCGAGTTCGGGATCACGGGATGCAACCGGCCGGGCGGGATCCGGCAATATATTATCCAGATCGAATTCTAAATCTACTAAATCAGCCAAGGAAGACTCCTTACTCTCTATTAGTGCGCACATACGCAAAAACTGCGCGTTTCGTGCAGCAGCCTTAAGTTTAGCATCATAGATGTGCGTGAACACCCTCGCACGTGTCGATAAGCCTATCGTTCACGTTACTGTTACTTATTGCACACACAACCTATACATATGGGGTGTTATCAAGTGTACATATGGGTTGTTAACAAGAGAGTCCTTCGCGATGAGGTAGCGCTACATTATTAAGAAATTTGGTGCATTTCATGCGCCATATACATCCTGATGCGTATTCTCAGGTGAGTAATTCACGTGCAGCGGCAGCGATCGATGCGCTGTCGAGTCTGTAGTGCTCTATCAGGTCGTGTGGATCCCCGCTTTGTCCGAATGTGTCGACGATCCCGATCCTTCGTGTCGGAACCGGATAGATCTCACTAAGCACCTCAGAGATCGCCGATCCCATCCCACCGAGCACTGAATGCTCTTCACATGTCACGATTCGACCGGTCTTCCTCACGCTGGCCAGTATCGTCTCTACATCGAGGGGTTTGACCGACACAACGTCGATGACCTCAGCCTGTACTCCCTCTGTCTCCAAAAGCTCAGCTGCCTTGAGAGCTTGGTCGACCTCGATGCCACATGCTGCAATCGTCACGTCGCTCCCTTCGCGTAAAACATAGGCACGCCCAAGCTCAAGCTCGAAACCTTCTTCATAGACATCCACGGCGTCCATGCGGCCGAGTCGGATATAGAACGGTCCTGAGGTCTGCGCCGCGAGTCGGATCGCTGCTTTGGCTGACGCGTGATCGGCTGGAACGATTACTCTCATATTCGGAAGTACTCGCATGATCGTGATATCTTCGAGCGCTTGGTGCGACCCACCATCCGGACCGACGGTGACTCCGGCATGGGTCGGTGCGATCTTTACGTCAAGGTTGTTTGCGCAGACGGTGTTACGTATCTGCTCCCATGCGCGCCCGGTGCCGAACACGGCAAAGGAACCGGTGAAAGCGATCTTTCCCTCTTTGGCCAAGCCGGCGGCTACCCCGGTCATGTTGGCTTCTGCTATCCCGGCATTGAAGAATCTATCGGGATACTCCGCTCCGAATTTCGCGGTCGTGGTCGAGCCGGACAGGTCGGCATCTATCGCGACGACATCCAGTCCTTCTCGTGCCAACTCGATAAGGGTCTCGCCATATGCTGCTCGCGTCGCTTTGCCCATCACAGGATCCCTTCTCCGCACGCGCAGCGTATCTCATCACAGGCTTGGATCGCCTGATCGGCACTGGGTGCGTTCCCATGCCACTGCGCTTTATCTTCCATGAATGAGACACCACATCCTTTGATGGTCATCGCTACGATGACACGAGGTCTGTTCGGTGTCAAAGCGAGCGTAAGCGCTTCGTGGAGCGCCTCGACGTCATGGCCGTCGACAGAGGTGACATCCCAACCGAACGCTTCGAATTTACGCGCGATGTCGCCGAGGTCCATCACCTGATCGGTCTTACCATCGATCTGGAGATTATTGTTATCAACGATCGCGGTCAGGTTATCGAGTCCGTAGTGGGCCGCATACATCGCCGCTTCCCAGATCTGACCCTCCTGAAGCTCGCCATCACCCAACAGGCAGAACACACGTTGCCCCTCCCCGTCCAGCTTGAGCGCCTGTGCCATACCGCACGCGATCGAGAGACCCTGACCGAGCGATCCGGTCGACACTTCGATACCCGGTGTTTGCAAAGCATCGGGATGCCCTTGCAACATAGCGCCCAGTGAGCGTAGCTTTGGCAGTTCTGCCTTGTCGATATAACCGGCGAGTGCGAGTGCGCCGTATTGGACAGGAGCGGCGTGGCCTTTTGAGAGAACGAAGCGATCGCGAGAGGGGTCTTCGGGATCATGGGGGTCATGGCGCAAGACGTCACCGAAATAGAGGGTCGACACGATGTCTGCTGATGAGAGCGATCCACCGGGATGACCTGAGCCCGCTGCGGTGAGCATTTCTATGATGAGGACCCGTAGTTGGGCCGCCTGTGCGCGTACAACGCTTGCATCAAACATGGTTTTGTCCCTTCGCATCACATCCCACAGACTTATCGTACCAACTACTGAGCGACTTTAGGGTGACAATTATTAAACGAGAGAAAAATGTGGGGCGATCGCATCATCTGATAGCAAGGTACGTTGGTAGCTTTACCGCTGCGCTATTCGTCAAGCGAGATATCGAGCTGTGGAGCTCCAGCTGATCTCCATCGATGATATCCGATCACGAACGGATCGAGCGCTCCACCGAGTACTGCATCGACGTTGCCACTCTCGACCCCACAGCGCACATCCTTGACCATCTGGTAGGGATAGAGCACATAGTTACGGATTTGAGAGCCCCACGTGATGTCTTGCTTGGGGCCGCGTAACTCATCGAGCTCTGCAGCGCGTTTTTCCTGTTCGATCTCGTAGACCTTTGCGCGCAAGATCTTGTAGGCTTGATCTTTATTCTTATGCTGAGACTTCTCATTTTGGCAGGTCACGACCGTCCCGGTCGGTATATGTGTGAGCCGGACTGCGCTGTCTGTCGTATTGACGCTCTGCCCGCCCGGACCGCTGGAACGGTACACATCGACGCGCACATCCTCATCCTTGATGTCGACCTCGACCTCGTCGGGGAGCGCGGGCATGATCGAGACACCGGCAAACGTCGTCTGACGCCGTTTCTTCAGATCGGTCGGACTGATGCGGACGAGCCGATGGGTACCCTTCTCTGAGCGCAGCATGCCGTAGGCGTTGCGACCATGCACGGTGAACACTGCGCGATCGATGCCGATCTCTTCAGCTTCAGGCGCTTCATGAACATCGACCGTCCAACCTTTTGACTCCGCATACTTGAGATACATCCGAAAGACCATATCGGTCCAGTCCTGAGCCTCGCGTCCACCTTGACCCGGCACGATGGTCATGATCGCGTCACCGCTGTCGAACTCGCCATCGAACCAGCTATTCTGCTCGAGCTCGTCGATGCGAGTCGCGAGAGTGTCTAGTTGCAGCTCTGTCTCCTGGGCGAGCACTTCATCATTCTCTGCTTTTGCGAGTTCAACACCAAGCTCAACTTCTTCGGCAAGCTCTTGGGTATCCCGATAGAATGCAAGCTCCTCGCGCAATCCCGCTGACTGGGCCATGGTCTGTTGAGCACGATCCGCATCGTTCCAGAAGTCCTCGACAAGGCTTCGCTTCTCCAGCTCGGCGAGCTTTGCCTCCTTCGCATCGACGTGGAAGAACTCGCCGACGTGAGCGAGTCGCTCGCTTAACGTGGGGAACTCTGAATCGAAGCGTTCGAGCATAGGTGATTAGGCCCCGTGACACTTCTTGAATTTCAGACCGCTTCCGCACGGACAAGGATCGTTGCGACCGGCATTCGCGAATGGATCGCTCTCGTCTTTGACGACCGGCTTTGACGCTCCGCCTCCCGCCATCTTTGCTGCGGCTTGCATCTGAGATTGATCGGGTGCCTGCACGCCCGCAGATTGCGCGGCCGCTGCGGTCGCACTGACTGCTGCATCCTGTGAGGGCGCCGAGTAGTTAGCGCTATCGAAGACGTTACGTTGAGGCGCCGTCTGCTGCTCGGCCAACTCGATGTGGAAGAGCATCTGCAGGAAATCCTCATTGATAGAGTCGACCAATCCGGCGAACATATCATAGGCTTCGTTCTTATACTCGACGACCGGATCGCGTTGTCCTATTGCGCGCAGTCCCACACCTTCTTTGAGATAGTCCATCTCTTGGAGATGTTGCATCCAGCGCGCATCGATCATCTGCAGCATGATATAGCGCTCGATCTCGCGCATCTTCTCCACACCGATGCGCTCCACCTTCGCGTCGTAAGCATCATGGACCAATTTGTCGAGTTCGAGCTCGAGGGCATCTGCGGTGGACGCTTCATTGATGCGCTTCTTTATCCCATCGCTGATGCCGGAAAAATCACTGAACCAGGTAAAGAGACCGCGTTTGTCCCACTGATCCTTAGTTGAGCCCTCCGGGCAATGCAGCTCGATGTTCTGGTGAATGACCTCATCGATCATGCGCTCAATGCGCTCGCTGAGGTCTTTACCGCCGAGAATATTCGTGCGCTCACCGTAGATCGCCTCACGTTGCATATTCATGACATCGTCATATTCAAGCACGTGTTTTCTTGCGCCGAAATGGATCGTCTCGACTTTGCGTTGTGCGCTCTCGATCAGCTTACCGACCATATTCATTTGTATGGGTACATCATCAGGGATCTCGCTCGATTCCATCATCGCGGCGGCGCGATCAAGACGATCGCCTCCGAACAGACGCATCAGGTCATCTTCAAGCGAGAGGTAGAAGCGAGAAAGACCGGGGTCTCCTTGGCGACCGGAACGACCACGGAGCTGATTATCGATACGCCTTGATTCATGGCGCTCGGTCCCTAGCACCGCCAACCCTCCTGCAGCGACTACCTCGTCGTGTTCGCGCCTCGTGATCTCTTTTGCTTCATCGAGTGCTTGCGCACGTTGCTCATCGGTCACCTCTTCGAGATCGATCCCTTTTGACGCGAGGATCTCTTCTGCGAGGAACTCAGGGTTTCCGCCGAGCAGGATGTCGGTTCCACGACCGGCCATATTGGTCGCGATCGTGACCGCACCCAGACGTCCAGCCTGGGCGACGATATGCGCTTCGCGTTCATGATGCTTCGCGTTAAGCACGTTGTGCGGGATTCCGCGCCGTTTAAGTATTCGAGAGAGGCGTTCTGAGTTCTCGATCGAGATCGTTCCGAGCAGACAGGGTTGTCCGCGGCGGTGTGCGTCCTGTACGAAGTCAGCGAGTGCGTTATATTTGGCGTTCACATCACGATAGACCACATCGATATCATCGTCTCTGATCATCGGTTGATGTGTCGGGATCGCGACGACCGGCAGATCATAGATCTCACGAAATTCCTGATCCTCGGTCAACGCCGTTCCGGTCATACCGGCAAGCTTCTCATACATGCGGAAATAATTCTGCAGCGTGATGGTCGCGAGCGTCTGGTTCTCCTCTTGAATGCGGACCTGCTCTTTGGCCTCGATCGCTTGATGGAGTCCCTCGCTATAGCGACGCCCGACCATCGGGCGTCCGGTGAACTCATCAACGATAAGCACTTCTCCGTCTGCGACAAGATACTCGACATCGCGATGGAACATGAATTGCGCTTTGAGTGCTTGTTGCAGATGATTGACGAGCGCCCCTGAAGGATCGGCATAGATATCATCGATGCCGAGCATGCGTTCGACCTTCGAGATACCTTGCTCGGTCGGAGCGATCGTGCGCTTTGCCTCATCGAGCTCGTAATCGACTTCGGGTTGCAGGTTGACGATCACGCGCGCGAAGTCCTTGTAGGTGTTCGCTGATTGTGTCGGCACACCGGAGATGATAAGCGGTGTTCTCGCTTCGTCGATCAGGATCGAGTCAACCTCGTCGACGATCGCGTAGTAGTGTCCGCGTTGCACCATTTGCTCGGGCGAGGTGACCATGTTGTCACGCAAGTAGTCGAATCC
>WRDL01000028.1 GCA_009784095.1 Coriobacteriia bacterium
CCACGAGATCTGGGCAAGCAAGCCGATCAGGAGTTCGGAAACTCGGTTGATCTGGGCACAACACGCGAAGAGGATCGATGCAGAGAGTTCGCTCGTCCATGCGATCGCCGCACCACAGAGCGCGATGGTCAACGTTGTCATCATCAACGGTGCCACGAGCACATTCGAAAGAGGTGCCACAAGGGAGATGAAACCGAACTGTACTGAGGTAAGAGGAGTGGTCATTATGAGAGCCACGAAGGTCAGCGCAACGTTTGTAGTAACTCGAAAAGATAGTCGGGGTATGAGAGCTTGTATCATCCAGGTTGTGTAGCGCGCGAACAAAGCGATACCGCCAACGGCGAGCACGGACAATGAGAATCCCAGCGAGATCGCCCAAAACGGTTTAGCTACCAAGCAGACCAGACCGGTGAGGCACAAGGAATTCAACACCGATCCACGTCGCCGCAATACTATGTTCAGTGAGAGCAGTACGAGCATGCCGAGGGAGCGAACTGCACTCGCCGGGCATCCGGTCAGTATCACGTACAGCAGACACACGACGATCGTTATGATCTGTGAGGCCCGTCTGCTCAGACTCAATGCGCTAAGCGATTTGAGTACGCCGGCAGCCATTACCGCAAAGTGGGCACCGCTCACCGCGAGCAAATGGCTCAAGCCGGTACGTGCGAACTCGTCCTTGAGCTGATCTGATATGCCACGCCGATCTCCAAGGAGCACGCTTCGTGTGATTCCTTCATGCTCGTTGATCTGTTTGCTCAACGCGCCCAACTTCTCGCGATAGCGATACACCCAGCTGAAAGGTCCAGAGTAGTGATATCGAGATAACGATGACACACTGGTTCGCCCGACCACCTCTTTGGTATAGTTCATGCGTGACGATTCCTTATTCGCGAGTGGGATTATCGTGCTCGATAGTGTTGCGCGCTGCCCCAGCTCGAGAGAGCGCACCCCCTTGCCATAGTAAAGCTGTATGCGCAGCCCTTTTCCTGATCCTGCGGTGATCCGAGCAGTTTGGACCACCCCGTATCGCGTTGCGATCGCATCTTCTACCGCTTCGATGATCACCGATTCGTCTGGGATTGTGACCACCCGATGGCAGTTCATTTTCAATGTTTGCGCACCGAGAGCGCCCCAAGAGATTCCGCACACACAGCCCACAATAAGAAGGGCGATAACGTTACGTACTCTTGTAGGGCGTGCGACTATCACAAGAAAAGCGATTCCTGTAAGTAGTGCGGCTGCTATGAAAGGTCTACAGGAGAAGAGTCGCTCACATAGGGACAGGGGTCCTATGATCCTCTGCGCGACAGAAAGAACGCCCTCTCCCGGCGCCATCTTACAGAGAGCATCGAGATGATAGTTCAACGTGATCGTAAGACCGATCCAAAACCCTACGAAGGCGAAAGCAGTCACCGGGAGTGCAGGCCTCAGCGGGAATGGTGGCTCGATACGCGCCACTATTTGACCTCGGCAAGTCCGTCCAGTGCCTCGATCTTCTTTTCTCCGATTCCTGACACGCGTGCGAGATCGGCAAGTGAACGGAACGGCCCATTAGAGGTACGCTCTGCGATTATCTTCGCGCTCGTTGAAGGACCGATGCCCGGCAGTGTCTCGAGAAGAGTTGAATCAGCGGTGTTAATATCGATCAAAGACGTGCTGGTGGTTCCATTCACACTTTGTATCGCAGATGACGCACCCGTACCGTCAGGACCGATCACTCCATAGGATTGCTCTCCCAGATCACACTCTGCCTCTTCTTTTGTGGGAATGCGTACCTGTGCTCCATCGGAGAGTACCTGAGCCATGTTAACGCTCTCTGAAGATGCGTTCGTGCTCAGACCTCCGGCTGCTTGCACTGCGTCGATCACGCGTGAATTGAGTGATACTGCATATACCCCGGGAGCATTTACCGCACCGACCACATGCACGGTGATGAGTGCGCTTTTCTGGTCACTCGTATCTCGCTGGGCAGAACGTTCTTCAGGATCGGACGCCAGATCACCCTCTGATACATTTTCGATGGCAAGGATCTGCTTATGTGAAGGAACATCCCTGCGATCAGCGATATAGGAGACCATCCCAACGACGAAGATGAGAAGTACACAGAGTGTTAATGCTACCGGGCGATTTTGATCTATCCATTGGCGCGCGCTGACCGTTAGGCCTTGATAGGTGGTCACGACAGGTTCCTCCTTCGTTCCCACCTTAGCGTAAGTCCATAAGCGCAGACTTAACGCTACCTTAAGACTGAGCTAACTCAGCTGAAACTCCTGACCTACTGCACGCTTATTTGACAACGATCGTAATGATCCGATTGGGCACAACGATGAGTTTTACGATCTCCTTGCCCTCGAGATGCGATGCGACCGCTTCTTTCGCGGCAATAGATACGGTCTCCTCATCAGAATCGGTCGCGACTATAACGCGACCACGCACCTTACCATTCACCTGGACCGGCAATTCGATCTCGTCAGAGACACACAATGACTCATCGAACGAGGGCCATGGTTGCGCATGGACGCTCTCGTTCTTGCCCAGCGAGTTCTGCCAGAGCTCCTCACAGATATGGGGAGCGAAAGGAGCCAATACCAAGACCATACGTTCTGCGATCTCTCGCATCAGTGACGCGCTCCGTTTTTCGATCGGTACCGCATTCACATAGCCATAAGCAGCGTTGGTCATCTCCATCAATGCCGCGATCGCGGTATTGAATTGGAATTCATTGATGTCGGTCGTCATCTTCTTGGTGGCAACATGCGCTGCTTGCAGAAGCGCTTTCGCCTCGTCCGTCTGTGTGTCAGCCTTATCGAGAGAATGCTGAGCACCCTCATCCACGACAGAGGAATCAACGAAGCGCCACACACGATTAAGGAATCGATACATGCCCTCGACACCTTCATAGGACCACTCAAGATCCTTATCGGGCGGTGCCATGAACAGGATGTAGGTGCGCAAGCAATCCGCGCCAAATTCGCTGACGATCTCTTCGGGGGCAACGACATTGCCCCTCGATTTGCTCATCGTCGTACCATCGAGCTTGACCATACCTTGCGTCAACAGATTGGTGAACGGCTCGTCGAATCCGACCATACCCATATCTTTAAGGACCTTGGTGAAGAATCGTGAGTACAACAAGTGCAAGATCGCATGCTCGATGCCTCCGATGTATTGATCGACCTCCATCCAGTAATCGACATTGTCACGCGCGAACATCTCCTGATCATTGTGAGCATCACAAAAGCGCAGGTAGTACCAGCTCGAACAGGTGAACGTGTCCATCGTATCGGTCTCACGTCGACCAGGTCCTCCGCATTGAGGGCAGATGCACTCATAGAATTGAGGGCAGTCAGCGAGTGTCTCCCCCTTCGTAACATCGATATCGAGTGGAAGGATGACCGGGAGGTCCTCGAGAGGTACTGCGACGATGCCACAGGTGTCGCAGTAGATCATCGGGATCGGATTACCCCAGTACCTCTGCCTTGAGATAAGCCATTCACGCAGGCGGTAATTGATCGCGCTTCTTCCCTGACCGCGCTCTTCGAGCCATTCGGTCACCGCATTGACCGCCTCGCTTCCCTTACCCCCTCGCATCCCGGTGAACGAGTCGGATTGCACGAGCGTACCTTCTGCAGCCATCGCTTCTTGCCAGGGTACGTCGTTGAGCACGAGTTCGGTCTGACCATGCAACTCTTCAAGCAACGGATCATCGTCTGCAAGAACGACCGGCGGTATCGGTAGATCATATTTGCGCGCGAACTCGAAGTCACGTTGATCTCCACTAGGCACCGCCATAACAGCGCCGGTCCCATAGTCCATCAAGACATAATTGGCGACCCAGATGGGAATCTTCATATTATTGACCGGGTTGATGACAAAGCGTCCGGTGAACGCACCGTTCTTGTCCGCTAGTCCACTTTCACGATCGACCGCGGTCTCTTTCGCGCTCTTTTTGATGACGTCTGTTACCGGGTCCTCGTATACGGTGCCCTCAACGAATCGTCCTACATCGGGGTGCTCGGGTGAGAGCAAGAAGAATGATGCGCCGAATAAAGTGTCCGGTCTCGTCGTAAAGACCGTGATGATCTCATCGGTCGCGTTGCCTTGCGCGTCGCACAATGTGAAGTCGACCTCACAACCTTCGCTGCGTCCGATCCAATTCTCTTGCATGACTTTGACGCGCTCGGGCCAACCGGTCAGAGTATCGAGATCTTCGAGCAGTTTATCTGCATACTCGGTGATCTTGAAGTACCACTGCTCGAGCTCGCGCTTCTCGACCACCGTCTTGCAGCGCCAACAGTGCCCATCGGTCCCTTCGACCTGCTCGTTCGCAAGGACCGTTGCGCACTCAGGACACCAGTTGACCGGTGAGCTTTTTCGCTCGACCAGGCCGCGTTCAAAGCATTTCAGGAAGAACCACTGACCCCATCGATAGTAATCGGGGTCACAGGTTCGAAGCATGCGATCCCAGTCATAGCTGAATGCCATGCGTTTCATGGAGGATGCTTGCTTGTCGATGTTGGAATAGGTCCAGGTCGCTGGGTGAGAATTATTCTTGATCGCCGCATTCTCTGCCGGCATTCCGAACGCATCCCAACCAATCGGGTGGAGTACATTGAAGCCACTCATGCGAGCGTGACGCGCGACCACATCACCGATCGAGTAATTGCGTGCATGACCCATATGAATGTCTCCCGAGGGATAAGGGAACATCTCGAGAACGTACTTTTTGGGTTTGCTTGGATCTTCCGTGACCTCGTTGGCACCTGATCGCTCCCAAACCTCTTGCCATTTCGGTTCGATCTCAGCTGGATTATACTCTCGGGCCATGTTCAGCTCCTTGTAATAAACTTGCTCTCTATCGTCTTTATGTAGTGTAGCACTACCGATAAAAAAGCAGGTCGCACGTGAGTTACCTCCTGTTCGACCTGCTGCTTTTCCTTGGTGGAGCTTACCGGGATCGAACCGGTGACCTCATGGCTGCCAGCCATGCGCTCTCCCAGCTGAGCTAAAGCCCCTTTTTGTTGCAGACGCTAGTATATCAGAATCGACGCGCACAAGTTAAGAGCGTGCTTGAGTCATGCCGTTGCGTCGTCCTCCCGAAGACCTTACTGGTCATCGATCATGACGATCGGGCCTTCAAGTGAGGGCTCGGTCGTCGTCTTCTCGATGCCCCATAGCTCACTGAGTATCATCGCACCAAGCATTAATGTTGATCCTATCAGTTCGTGCCTCAGCACAAATCCGGCTGCGAACCAGCCGAAGATCCCCCCGAAGGCCGGCTCGCTCACGAGTATCAATGCTACGCGTGCCGGTACCATCACCTGTTGAGCCCACGTCTGGATCGCGAAGGCGAACGCACTTGCAAAGACTCCGCAGATTATGATCGCGGACCAGATTTCGAATCCTTGAGGAAAAGATGCGTGCTCATGGGTCACGACCGACATAGACGCGCATATGAGCGTGACGATCGTCAATTGGATGAACGTCATCAGAACGGTACTATACGACTCATCGGCTCGTCCCAAGATGAGCATGTGGATCGTGTAGGCGACAGAACAGATGACCACCATAGTGTCGCCCCAGACCCAATAGGATTGTCCCGAGTCAGACCCCAATCCCGAAAGAAACCAGAGGCCTATCATCGCGAAAATGATACCGAAAAAGATCCCCGGACTCGGTCGCTGCTTGCTCAAGAGGAATTGACTGAGCGGCACCAACACGACGTAGAGACCGGTGATGAATGCGGCGCGTGCCGGTGTCGTACCTCCTTGCGTAGCAGGGATCAACCCATAGGTCTGAAAGATATAACCGAGAGAGAGGAATACCCCGGCAAACAGCGCGATATTGAGAGAAGGGCGATGGAGATTTGCGAGCGAGCGCATGAGAGGTTTGGCACATAGCAGACCGAATGAAATGGTCGCGATCAAAAAGCGCCACCCCAGGAAAGCGAAGACCGGATAACTCTCAAGTACATGGTGCGTGAGTACGAATGTCGCACCCCACACCATCGCGACACAAAGCAGACCAAGTGCCGCCAATCGAGGACTATTGAACAATTTTTCGGAGGTCGGGCTCATACCTCATGCTGGGTATCATCTCGCTGATCCTCAAGGATTATCCAGTTCCACACCTTAAGTGTCGTCGGATGCATCGCCTTGTTGTCGATCACCAACTCGTAGAGCGATTGCCTATAGCAGAGCCGGAAGAGTGTATTGAGATCGACGACACCGGCTTTTCTGCGTAGATCGTTGATGCGCCTGAAGTTGCGTCCCGGCTCGATCGAATCCGATATGAAGATCACTTTGTCGAGGTCGGACATGGGGACGGCTCCGACGGTATGCTTCTCGATCGCGGAGAGGATCTCAGGCTTTATCTCCGGAAACTTTTTTGCAACACTGATCGCACCGGTCTTCGCATGAAGGAGGCGTGGGCGTTCTTGGTAGACTTTGGTGATCTTGATACCATGTTTTTCAGCATCAGCAAGAAGCTGCTTGCTCGTGCGACATCGATCCCAGTCATGCAACATACCCGCCAAGAACGCGTCTTGTGGATCTTGACCGTATATCGTAGCGAGTGTTTGCGCCATCGTCGCGACCCCAAGAGAATGCTTATAACCCGCTTTATCCAGACGTTGCGCAAGCGCTCTCTCAGCACGAATCACCAGCGGTTTCTGTTTAGCCATCGATCATCCTCTGTCTCGCATAGTGTTTGATTTCGCCTTACTTCCCAGTATACAAGTTGTGAGCACGAATGTAGTCGGCGACCCCATCGGTCACCAGATATCTGACATCTCTCCCCTGCTCGACACGATGCCGCACATCGGTCGAAGAGACCGCGAGCGCCGGCACCTCGAGATAGCGGATGTCGAATTTCTCCTCGGCATGCTCGTGGCGCTGTTGCGCCTGCTCGATAGTATATCCTGGGCGGGTCGCTCCCACCAGAATTGTCATCTCGGCGAGTTCGTGCGCATCCTTCCATTCGATGATCTCGAACAACGCATCTGCTCCCGTTATGAAGTAGAATTCTACATCTTCCGGATAGACGTTATGCAGGTGACGCAATGTGTCGACCGTGTACGTCACCTTCTTGCGCTTTACTTCGTAATCGCTCGCTTCAAAGTGAGGATTATCGCGGATTGCAATCTCGACCATTTCTAATCGCTGTCCTGCCGGGGTCACATGCCTCTGTTTGAGTGGATGCTTTCCAGCCACCATGAAGATCACTTTATCGAGATCGAAGCGCTCATAGACCTCTTGTGCGGTGACCAGGTGCCCGATGTGGATCGGATCGAACGTCCCACCCATGATTCCTATACGTTGAGTCACGATCGGGTCTGTCCTGCTCCGTGACATATGAACTTTGTACTGGTCAGCGCCTTGAGAGCGAAAGGCCCTCTCGCATGCATCTTTTGTGTACTGATCCCGATCTCGGCGCCCATACCGAACAGTCCTCCATCGGTAAAGCGCGTCGAAGCGTTGACGTAGACCGCAGCGGCATCGACATGTGTCGTGAAGTAATCTGCTGCATTCTCATCGGTCGTCACGATCGCTTCAGAATGATTCGATCCGAACTCATTGATGTGATCGACCGCTTCGCGCACATCTTCCACGATCTTTACGCTCATCATCAGGTCCAGGTATTCGGTACCGTAGTCTTCCTCGGTCGCTTCACGCACCATCGCATCAGAGGATGTCTGAGCTTTCGCAAATTCGATATAGCGGGGATCGACGGCAAGCGCCACTCCCTTCTCGACCAAAGCAGGGACCAGTATCGTCAGCACATTCTCTGCGATCTCTCGATCGATGAGCAAGGATTCTGCCGCATTGCACACGCTGGGGCGCTGGCATTTCGCGTTGATGACGATAGCGCGTGCCATATCGAGATCCGCGGTCTTCTCGACATAGATATGACAGTTACCGATCCCCGTCTCGATGACCGGCACTTTCGAATTCTCGACGACACTGGCGATCAATCCCGCGCCACCCCGAGGGATGAGAAGATCGATCAGGCCACGCATGCCCATCATCTCGGTCGCGGTCGAGCGATCAGAGGCATCGATTGCTTGTACTGATTGCGCCGGCAGACCGCTTTTGATAAGCGATCCTTGCAAAACATCAATGATCGCCGCATTCGACCTTCTGGCAAGTGAGCCACCGCGAAGCAGCATCGCATTTCCGGTCTTCACACCGATGCCGGCGGCATCGCAGGTCACATTCGGACGCGCTTCATAGATCATCCCAACGACCCCTAAAGGGACCCTGACTTGCTTCATCCGTATGCCGTCGACGATTGTACGTTCGTCGACGATCTCACCGAGTACATCAGGCAGATCGGCAAGCTCACGCAACGCCTCGGCGATATCTACGAGCCGATCGTGGTCGAGCATCAAACGATCGATGAGATTCTCATTGGTGCCATCGGCGCGTGCTGCATCAATATCGTTCTGGTTCGCCGCCAAGATGGTATCCTCATGCTCCAGCAGAGCATCTGCCATAGCGCGTAGCGCCGTGTTTCTCGTATCGAGATCGGCCGAACCGAGTATCTGTGACGCATCACGTGCGAGATATGACTGGCCGACCACGTCGGTTTCGCCCATCGTGACCCCTCTCCTTTTGTGAGTTCATTCTACTAGAGAATGGTCAAAGACCGTTCCGCTACTGCTCCCGGCGACCGCGTCCACGACCACATTTGCACAACGTCCGTCGCACAGGGTCATGGTAATCTCGTGATCGAGAAGACTCTTTGCTGCCTCAAGCTTGGTACGCATGCCACCACTGCCCAGACCCGATCCCGAGTCCCCGGCATCTTCTATCATCTCCTCGGATACCTCTGCGACACGTTCAACGAGTTGAGCGTCGGGACAGATCATCGGGTTTTTATCGTAATAGCCATCGATGTCGGTCAGGATCACCACGTGATCCGCGCCTATCATTTCGGCGACCAATGCGGCAAGGGTATCATTATCACCGAACGCGATCTCTTCGACAGCTACCGTATCATTCTCGTTGACGATAGGTATCGCGCCGAGTGCGAGTAATCGCTCAAAGGTATCTTTGGCATGTGCATAGGAGACCTCATTCTCGGTATCAGGTTTGGTCAAAAGGACCTGACCGATGGGAAACCCGCGACGTCCGAACTGGGCGCCATACATCTCGACAAGCGCGACCTGTCCGACGCTCGCGCATGCTTGCAGTGAAGGTATATCGGTGGGGCGTTTATCGAGATTGAGTACTTCAAGTCCCGCGGCGATCGCGCCACTACTGACAAGTACGACCTCGTGTCCCTGTCGGCAGAGATCTGCGATCTGCTCGACCAGTGTGGCGATAAAGTGGTGGTCAAGTTTATTGTACTCATTGGTGAGCGTATTCGACCCCACTTTGATGACGATGCGCTTACTCATCACTCACCACTGGTCCTTTCCGTCTTGTCCACCAGTCGTTCCAGCTCTCGCGAGTACGCTCCCTCGTCGATGGATGAGCCGCCGTCGAACTCGAAGGAGCGACCGCTGATGCGCACTTCATCGCCCTCGCGCGCTCCGGCTTGCACCAACGCATCTTCGACACCGGCACGTTTAAGACGGTGCTGCAGGAAAATGACCGCCTCCTCATTGTCCCATTCTGTCTGGACGACCCAGCGCTCTACCGCCCGTCCGCTGACCCGATAGATATTGCGTCCTTCATAGGTCACCTCGAACTGTTTCTGGTCTCGGGACCTTTCACGATATACGTAGTGTTTCTCTCCCTGTGCTTCAGCGATCTTCGCCTCTTCTACGGCAAGACGTTCGCGCTCTTGGGAGACCCATGTTCCGACCGAACGGATGAAGGGATCCATGCCTGCGCCGGTCACCGCAGAGACCTCATAATAGGGTAAACCTCTCTCATCGCAGTACTCACGCATTTTTTCGCCTCGCTCGAGAGCATTGGGCGCGTCACTTTTATTTCCGACGACGAACACCGGCCGTTGCGCGAGTTCGGTCGCGTGAGCCGCAAGCTCAGCGGAGATTATCTCGAAGTCTTGGATCGGATCGCGATCTTCCCATCCACCGGAGAGATCTACGACATGCAAGATCAGGGCGCTTCGCTCGATATGGCGTAAGAAATCATGCCCAAGGCCCTTTCCTCCACTCGCACCTTCGATCAGACCGGGTACATCAGCGCACACAAAGGAGGTATCCCCGCTTTTGACCACTCCCAGATTGGGAACCAAGGTGGTGAACGGATAATCAGCGATCTTGGGACGAGCCGAGCTCATCCGGGCAATAAGTGAAGACTTTCCTACACTGGGCATTCCGATCAGAGCGGCGTCTGCCAAGAGCTTGAGCTCGAGAGTGACGTCCCGTTCCTGTCCCGGCTCGCCGAGCTCGGCAAATGCGGGTGCACGTCGAGTCGCCGTCACAAAATGAGGGTTACCCCTACCGCCGTATCCTCCTTCAGCCGCGATCGTTTCCTGGTCGGGATAAATCAGATCGGCGAGCTCCTCGCCTGTCTCGGTGTCACGGACGATCGTTCCGACCGGCACTCGCAGACGCAGATCCTCCCCGCGAGGTCCATCCTGTTTCGATCCCTTACCATGCGCGCCGCGTGGAGCTTTGAAGTGGTGCTTGAAGCGATAATCTATCAGCGATGAGATACGCGGGTCCGCATAGAGTATTACGTTGCCTCCATGACCTCCGTCTCCCCCATCGGGCCCTCCCTTAGGAACGTGCGCTTCACGACGAAACGAGAGGCATCCCGCACCGCCATCTCCCGCTTTGAGATGTATGTTCACTTGATCGATAAACATGATTTCTAATCTTACCATGCAAACAGTGGCGCAGCTGTCGGGCGATCATGCATGATGCCATCTTGTCGTCCGCGTCGACCGCTCACGCAAGAGGGCGCCCGATCGGGCGCCCTCCGCATTCGAGATCTCTTGATCTAGTATCTGTTCTCTTCTAGACCTCGACCTCTTCTTCCTCATCGCTTCGGCGTTTGGCCACTACGGCAATGATAATTCCGATCGATGCGATAAGCGGGATCGCTATCATTGCCAAGCGACCGAGATCTTCGCCGGTCTTCGGAAGACGACTTACGACAGAAGCAATCGGTGCGGGTATTGCTTTTCCCGCAACGGTCGGGGGGTCTACCTGTTTCTTGATCGGCTCGTCATCCTTCTCCCATAAAGCGGTATATACCATATCGCACGTGACACATTCAGGTATCTCGTCGATCTGATAGACGTTCACGCCATCGGTCCAGCCGATGAAGTGCCATCCTTCAACATGCTCGACCTGTAGATCCGCGGTACACAACGGAGTATCACTTCCTGCGAGGAGATCCTCGATGGTCTGCGAATCAGCGGTCCAGGTCCCGTATTTACCGGGAGCGTAGACGATGACGTAGGTCGGATCGGCAACGAAGTTCCATGTTCCGAAGAACTCGACATCACCGTCAGGCATCTCGAAGCTTCCGTCGACCACGTTTGTATGCTCGGTCGTCCAGCCTTCGAATGTCCAGACTCCCTGTTTCCCATCCTTGTGGGTCGAGGTCGTGGTCGGATGATCCGCAACCTCCACAAGCGCGTCTCTTTGGTGCACGCTATCCACTGGAATACCTTCGACCACGTCCGGCTCGTCGCCGGTAACGGTGTAGGTTACCGAGTATGAAGGGTTCGGATCGAATGACCAGGCACCGACGATCTTTACATCGTGATCGGGCATTTCGAATGCTCCGTCTGATTCGGTCGCGCCAACGACCTGCCAGCCCTCAAAGGTCCATGTGCCCAAGATGCCGCCCTTCGACTTCGAGGTCGTGGTAGGGTCTCCTGCTACGGTCACGACAGCATCGCGTTGATAGTCCTTCTTAAGAGGATCGGGCATACCGCTGACTGAGACCGGTACGCTGCTTTCGATCGAATACTCAACTTCAAAGTAGGGATTCGCGGTAAAACTCCACGTACCGATGATCGTCACATCATCATCAGGCATGGTAAAGGATCCGCCCGATTCAACCGCACCATTGACTTGCCAACCATCAAAGGTCCAAGTGCCCAATAGCTCAGCGTCATTTTTCTTCTCGGCAGTTGACGGTGCTCCAGCAACGGTCACCATTGCGTCTTTTTGAACACTCTTCACGAGAGGAGTGGGCATATCGCTGATCGTTGCCGGTGCCGGTCCGTCGATCCGATACGTAACATCGTGGTAGGGATTCGGAGTGAAGATCCAGTAACCTGTGAATTTGACCGGACTGTTCGGCATCTCGAAGCTACCATCGGAAACGGTCGCATCTTCGGTCGTCCACCCACTGAAGGTCCACGAACCGAGGATGCTTTCACCATCATCGGATTGTGTGGTCGTCGGGTCGCCTTGTACCATGACGATCGATCCTTGCTGATGGCTACGTGGCGTGCTTGGGAGACCGCTGACGGGTGAAACCTGTGTTCCGGTCACCGTATAGGTCACTTTGTAGGAAGGATTAGGGGTAAATGTCCAGGACCCGGTGATCGTCACATCGGTGTTGGGCATGGCAAAGGTGTCCTTTGCGCCTGCCGTTGTCACCTGATCAGAAGTCCATCCGTCAAAGGTCCACGTGCCAAGCACGCCACTTCCGTTATCAGTAGCCGTAGTTGTCGGCTCGTCGGCGACCGTTACGATCGCATCGCGTTGGTAAGTTCTTTCAAGAGGATCAGGCATATTGTTCTGGGGCGACGGAACGGTACCGGTCACCTCATATGAGAGGGTCCAGGTAGGATTCGGAGTGAATGTCCACGTTCCGATGATCTTCACATCGCCGTCAGGCATCGTGAAGGTATCTCCAGCGCCCTCGATCTCGACATCGGTCGAGGTCCAACCGTCAAAGGTCCAAATACCCAATACATCGCCGTTCGAGGTCGCGGTAGAGGTCGGTTCTGCCGACACCTCAACGAGCGCATCGCATTGGTGTTCTTTCTTGAGAGGATCAGGCATGTCACTGACCGCTTCCGGTGTGGCGCCCTTGATCTCGTACTCGACCCAATAGGACGGGTTAGGAGTAAAGCTCCAGGTGCCGGTGATCGTTACCTCGCCACTGGGCATTACGAACGTGTCGCCGGCCCCGTCTATCTCAACGTCATCTGAAGTCCATCCGTTGAAGATCCATGAGCCCAAGATTCCCTCACCATTGTCAGTCGCTGTCGTCGTCGGATCGGCTGCCACGGTCACAGTCGCTTCTTCCTGATGCATCTGCGGGGTCGCCGGCTTGTTGTTCTCAGGATCCGGTCTGTCACCGGTCACCTGATAGATCACTTCATGTGAGGGATTGTCATTGAATATCCAGTATCCGGTGAAATCAACGTTGCCATTCGGCATCGTGAAGCTTCCACCTGATACCTCTGCGTCATTAGTGGTCCATCCGCTGAAGGTCCAAGTGCCCAGAACACCCTCACCATTCTCGGTCGCGGTCGTCGTGGGGATGCCGTCGACTGTTACCGTCATTTGATGCTGATGTGTCTGCGGGGTGACGAACGTCTCGTTATGTGGCTCCGGTTTCTCACCGGTCACCGTATACGTGACGTTATATCTCGTGTTAGGAGTAAAGCTCCAGGTACCGATGATCTCAACGTGTTGAGCGGGCATACCGAACTCGGAGCCGGCACCATCGATCCCGACATCGGTCGAGGTCCAGCCCTCAAAGGTCCAGGTACCCAACTCACCGTCTTTTACCTTGATAAGCGTGCTGGGATCGGCCGCC
>WRDL01000029.1 GCA_009784095.1 Coriobacteriia bacterium
AAAGCGGCACCCGAGATTTTCAGAAAATCTCTTCTTGAAACATCTCTCATTACTCACCTCTTTCTTTCGAATTAAGAAACGTTACTTGGGCGAGCAATGACTCCTTTCTCTTGCTCGGCTTCTCACGAGCCCATTGTGGGAAGCTTGTGCACTATTCACCGATTCAATTTTAAAGACCTGTAATGTGGAATCTCAGTGGAGAAGGTAGGCGGTCGATAATAGCAGTTCAGTGGCGGTCAGTCTCGCCAACGGTCAGAATCGTCAGGCGAGCGGTAGAAAACGATATCTCGTTAACGGTCTGTTTCGACTGGTGAACGGTAGGGGATGATATACGTGACTTCGGCGCCCTCGCCCTCGTGACTTTGGAACTCCATTTCAGCTTCAAGTCCATAGAAATGCTTGAGCCGTCCACGAACGTTGCGAAGGGCCAGACCGAGACCCTTTTCGGATTTCTCCTCAAGAAGGATCGTCTCGACGCGCCGCGACGAGACCCCTTGTCCATCATCGGCCACGCTGATGCGGATGTGTGGGTCGCGTCCGGTCTGATCATGTTCGGCATGGATCCAAATAGTCAACCGCGAGCCATCGGGACGCATACCGTGGCGTATCGAATTCTCAACGAGCGGCTGAAGCATGAACCGCGGCATCTTGAGGTCAAGAAGAGAATCCTCGACCTCTAGATGTAGACCGAGCCTCTCACCGAACCGTGCTTGCTCAAGATCGAAATAGTGCAGCACCATATCGATGGACTCTTGGAGCGTCTCCTCCTCCGTACCTTCTTCGAGCGTATAGCGATAGAACTGGGCGAGGTTCGCGATCAGGTCGCGGGCCGTCTGCGGATTGGTCCGAGTCAATGACGCGATGGTGTTGAGCGTGTTGAATAGGAAATGGGGATCGATCTGAGCTTGGAGCATCTTGAGCTCCATCTCGCGCACGAACGCCGCCTCCTCCTCGAGCTCATGTACCTCGAGCTGTACCGATACCAGACCTGCGAGGCTTTCGGCCATTGCCAACTCATCCTCGGTGAGATTTAGCGGGTCGGCATAGTAGAGCTTGAGTGTTCCGACCGCTTGATCGCGCAAGATAAAAGGCACAATGATCGCGCTTTTAAGAGGACAGCACGTGTCGATGCACCCGACACTGGTCACCACCTGACTCGTCATGTCACGGATACTCTCTTTGGTGTACGCGGATTTGATGACGCGCCACTGTTGATGATGGATACAACCAAGCCCGGCATACCCGATGACGCGTCTGTCGTTGGTGATCGCCACCGCACTCACATCGGGTAGTTCATCTTTGATAATTGAGCATGCTTCCATAGCCGTCTCTTCAGTCAGTCCCTGACGTAGAAGGGAGGTGGTCTTTATCGCGATCGAGACCATGCGATCCGATTGCGGGGCTCGGAGATGCTCGGGGCGTCTTCTTATGTGTACTATTATCGAGATCAGCATAATGCTGATGATAGTGAGCATCATCAGAACGCCTACGGTCTCGAACCACGAAGTAAAGAATGCGATCACCCCAATGATCACGCAAATGATCAGCGCAAAGACCAGCGTCGCATCGAACCGGTCGACGAACGTCGTGATCATCGGATCGCCTTCACCTTTATATATACTATGCGGATAGGTGTCGGTCGTATGCTGGGTCTCGTGTTTACTCACGAAAGATCACCTCAGTAGCCGACCAGTTGCTTAAACTCGACGATGCGGCGTCGAGATACCGGTATCTTAGATTTCTCATCATCTTTCATCGTAAGGATCAACGAGCTGCCCACATCCGATTCGACCGCCGAGATCCAATCGATGTTCACCAAATAGCGGCGATGGGTCCTGAAGAAGCGATGGTCGGAAAGTCGATTTTCAAATGAGGTGAGAGAGGTGGTCGACAGAAAGTGATCGTGTGCGGTATGGATGAAGCAGTAGTCATCCTTCGCCATGAAGTAGGCGATCTCGTCAGGGGCGAGTAAGAACTTCTTGTTGCCTTTCGAGGCGGTTATCCGCATCTCCTTCTCAGCTTCACGCGCATCGGCTTCTCCACCTTTTTCTATTACCTTGTTGATCGCGATCTCAAGCCGTCCCACATCGACCGGCTTCATTAGATAGTCGACTGCGTTCACATCGAACGCCGCAAGTGCATGTTTTGAGTGCGCGGTCACGAATATGATGGCGGGAGGATTCGGATGGGTCTTGAGACCCTCAGCGAGTTGCAGACCGCTAAAGCCCGGCATATGGATATCGAGGAATATCACGTCTGAAGGGGTCGCCTTGATGAGCGTGACCGCCTCATGGACGTTGCTCGCCTCGCCGCAGACCTGGACTTGTTCGACCTGACTGAGCAAGTACTTCATTTCCGCCCTGGCGGGTGCTTCATCATCTATCACAAGCGCGCGTAGCATAACGAGACCTTCATGTACGATTGTGTGAGAGGTGGCACCACTCCCCAGTGAGATGGGTCCTGATGACATCTCTCCCTGTTATTTAATGGTATCAACTATCTATACCCTTTACCATTGAATACTGTATGGTGTGCAAACGGTATGCTTTACGACGTGAACGGTCAGCCTTTTCCGCTCACGCCGAAAATCAACACTCTCACCATGCTTTTCGATGACGAACAGACGACACACAAATAATGTCTGCTACTCTTGTGTTGCGGATTACCTGGCGCGATCCAAAAGGTTCAGCAAATGAAGCCGGACCGACCGAGATCGCACTCCCTGTCAACGGTACGCAACGTATCGGCAAGCAAGTTAGGATGTTGAAGGGAGTGAGAATTATGTCGAGCCGTATTCTTGAAATCGGACTGGTAGAGATGGTCATCCTCGTTGGAGCTATCTTGGCGTTCTTGGTTCATCCGGCCATGTTCTTTTTGGCCAGTGTGAGAGCGCTCGTACTAAGTCTCGTCAAGCCGAGAGCTGCCCAAAAGGTGAGTGTTGTCAAAGGAACCCCGGTCCTCGCTGGTGGACTTGAATAACACTACCTAGTACTACCCACCGATCAAATCGGGGGCGCAGGCATGAGGCGCGGTGACGCACACGACGGCTAATACACACACACCGTGATACATGCGAGGGAAGCGATCAATACCGGGTCGATGCCGAGGGCAGTCGGAGAAGATCAAAGAATTGTGTTGCGATCGCTTACCATCAGAATTGAGCACCTACCATAACGACCAACTGCGCCCCCTGTTTGCTACCAAATCCTCACCCATCTCATTCATCGCGTCATTCTTAGCGTACAACTACAGTCTTTGTGCGATACAATAAAAGTGTGAACCAACGAATAAAGAAAGGAGAACACCTTGGCATTTCTTGATGACCCTATGCTGACGCGAGCAATTTCCTATCTGGTCCGAGAACTAAAGAGGGGTCGTCCGCTTTTTGAGATTCTGGAAGATCCCTATGTTCGTAATCGCGTTCCTCAGAAACGTCGTGTCGCACTACTGAAAGATGAATCACTCCTTGCTGCGTTCGAGGCTGAGCTACGCGGACTTCCGAGCACCGATGAATTCCCAACTCTTAACGATATAGATACTCAAGCCAAATTAGATGAAGCACCGGAAGTTATTGCTGATTATGATGAATACCTCGAATACAAAAAACTGCAAAATCTGCGGCGCAAAAGTCACTGACGGTAGCTCGGTCTGTGCAAGTTGCATGGCCGATAGCTCTCAAAACACTACAAGCTTCTCACCGGTGGGGAGTGGCGACTCCTCCATTACCTCCGAATTCGTAAAGGTCGATGACGACTTCTCGCTTGCGATCGTCAAAGGTCCCAATGTCGGACGAACATTTACGATCGAGCCTGAGGAGATCATGATCGGGCGCGATATTCACGCGGATGTGTTCCTCAACGATATGACCGTATCGCGCGAGCATGCGACGATCGTCCATCGAGGTGACACGGTCATCATTCGTGATGCCGGCTCACTTAACGGCACCTACGTTAATGGTGTCTGCGTCGATGAATCGGAATTGCACAACGGCGATCGCATTCAGATCGGAACCTTCCATCTCATGTTCAATTCCAACCATCCGAACTAGGTCGCCTCGGCCCTCGGTGAGCTCATGGCAAGCGACTCATACTTAACGATAAGCGAAGTCGTTGCCCAGCTTGGCACCGAGTATCCTGACTTGTCGGTCTCAAAGCTTCGTTATCTCGAAGATGAAGGACTCGTATCTCCGGCGCGCACACCCGGAGGATACCGCAAATACTCCGACGAGAATATTGCGCGTATCCAGACGATCCTGCAATGGCAAAGCGAACATTTTCTCCCACTTTCGGTCATCAAGGAACGTCTCGAACAGATCGAGGAAGGGGAGGGGAGTGATGTCGATAAGATTGCCGAGAACCCTCACGAAGAATTCCGTGCATCGCTGCAGAACCGTATCCTTCTCAAACAGATCCACACTGAGCTGGGTGTCACCGATTCCTTTATTCAGGATCTGGCTAAGACCGGTCTCATAACGATACGGACCGGAAAGAGCGGTGAATATATCGACGGGGTGGACGCTGAGATCGCGGTCGATGCGTGGGAGCTTAAGTCTTTCGGCGTCGATCCTCGCCATTTGAAGATGTATGCCTATCTATCTCAGAAAGAGGCCGACTTCTTCGAGCAGATACTCTCTCCGGCATATCGGATCCGTACCGATGTCTCAGCAAAGCGTCTCGATGAGGCGCTGCGCGAAATAGGGAAGGTGACAACATCGCTCAAGTCACGCCTTGCTCAAAAAGCACTCTATGGACGACTCAAGGGGCTCCTCTAATCGGAGCCTTTTCGATAAAAGCCCTGATAGACCGAAAGGACGGACACCATGGAACTGCCGAACATAGAAGAATACATTCTTGATGTTGTTGACTGGCCGAAGAAGGGCATCGTCTTCAAGGACATTACACCTCTTCTGGAGAGCCCCGCTATCTTTCACTACACCATCGATCAACTGACCGCACCGTTTTTGACTTCTGGCATTACCAAAGTACTCTCGATGGAAGCGCGCGGTTTTATTTTTGCGAGCGCCATATGTTACAAATTACGCGCCGGTTTCGTTCCGGCACGAAAACCAGGTAAGCTTCCTCGACCGGTGATTTCTGCTGAATACATTCTCGAGTATGGCACCGACAATATCGAGATCCATACCCAGGCGATCACTCCTGAGGATATCGTCTTGATCGTTGATGATGTTCTCGCGACTGGCGGTACAGCGGCAGCGGCGGCAGAACTTGTGAGAGACTGCGGAGCGACCAATGCGGGCTATGCGTTCGTTATGCAACTTGACTTTCTCAAGGGAGAAGAAAAGCTCGATTCCGATATACCGCTGCACGTTCTGCTTCATGTAGCAAAGTGATGAAAGAGTGAGCCGATCTCTATGCTGTTAAGTAGAGTGCGAAATAACAGCGCATGTGAATTACTGACCCATTACATGATGACCATCGCCGCACACCTTGAATACGTATGGAACAAGGATAGAGTTATAGAGCAGGTCGTGGCCGATAATGCTGTTACCGAGCTTTCTTTCATTCTCGAGGATATCAATGCTTTGAAGGTCGGTCATGAGATGCAAGCATCTCGTGATGCGGTGGGTGACGTCTGTTATCTGTTGATCCGTCTGCTCGCTGACGCGCCGCAACGAGAAGCACTCTTAGAAACGTTCGAGGGTGTCAGAGACGCCGCGCTCCAACAGGAGGATGTGGGAAGGATCACCGTCAAGGTGATAAAGAAGAAACGACTGCGCAAAGTAACTAACTACTATTTTCGCGCAAGAGCGGTCCTGGCTCATCCTGCTCAGAAGTATGGTATCGACATCACTTCGTTGGACTCGTCTTCTGGCATGATCTTATAGGGAATAGTGTCTAACTCTCTGCGTTTTCGTACATGTATGCAATAATCTCATAAGATACATTATCAGACATTTACAGTAAGTGCAGGTCTACGTATTAAAAGGCTGCGCAAGAGAACCTTTCATACTTGCGCAGCCTTATTCCAATGAGATATCTCAAGTATTCCCTAGAACCAAGATGAATATATCGGCTCGAGGAATACAACGAGGAACGCAATCGCAACAACCCACATGAATGGTTTGATCTCATCGAATTTTCCGCGAATCGCTTTGATAATGACGAATGCAATGAAACCTATACCGATACCGTTGGTAATGTTGTAGGTCAGCGGAATCACCAGCATAGTGAGAAACGCTGGGAACGAGATCTCGAAGTCAGACCAGTCAATGTGACGCATCGATCCACACATAAGGAATCCGACGATCACGAGCGCCCCGGCGGTCGCCTCCGCCGGGACCACCCCGACTATAGGCAGGAAGAATATTGCGACAAGGAACAAGAGCCCGGTCACGATCACCGTAATACCGGTACGTCCTCCGTCGCTGACACCCGAACCTGATTCGATGTAGCTTGTGATCGAACTGGCGCCTATCAGACCGCCGAACGCAGCGGCGATGGAGTCGACAAGCAGCATTTCACGCGCATCATCCATATCTCCCTCATTGTCGACAAATCCAGCTTCCTCACCGACTGCGACCAAGGTCCCCATCGTATCGAAGAAGTCGGTCATTAGAATTGAGAATACGAAAAGAAGCAAGGTGGCGCTTGAGAATACTCTGAGTAACGCCATAGTACCATCGACTGTCTGAAAAGGCGCGCCAAATGAAACGAATGCAGTCTCGAAATTCGGCCAGAGCATGATGCCCTCTGGAAGCGAAGCAACACCGGTCATGAACGCGACTATCGTCGCCACAATAATACCGATCAAGATGTCACCTTTGATGTGAAACGCCATACATATCGCGGTCACGATGATGCTGACCAACGCTACAACGACCGGCCAGGAAGTCAACGCCCCCATCGTGAGGTAGGTCGCTTCATCAGCGACGACCAATCCCCCGTTCTTTAGCCCGATGAATGCGATGAAGAGACCGATACCGACTCCGATCGCTCTTCGCAAATTTGCCGGTATCGCTTCGAACACCGCTTCTCTCAAGCCGACGAGGACGCAGATCGTAATGATGACTCCCTCGACGAAGATGACCGCCATAGCCTCTCGCCAATCATAACCTAAGCCTCCGATGATCGTGAACGCGACGATAGCATTGAGCCCCATTCCCGAAGCAAGCGCAATAGGGCGATTCGCCCAAATGCCCATGAGGATGCACATAAGGCCGGCACCAACACAGGTCGCCATGAAAGCAGCATCATAGGGTACTCCGATCGGCGCCCCATCGAGTGAGAGGATCGCGGGATTCACAAATATGATGTAAGCCATCGTAAGAAATGTCGTCACCCCCGCAAGTATCTCAGTCGAAAGAGTAGAACCTCTCTCAGTTATCTTGAAGAATTTGTCCATTCCGTCTTCCTCCCTTTCCAAATGACCCAGCCACACTTCATTACCATTCTGCCATCGCTCCAGATAAGATAGTCCTTCTGACGTTATCGTGTGCCGCTCGAACCGAAACCTCCGGTGTTGCGTTGCGTTTCATCGAGCGTGTCGACCTCTTTGATAGTGACATGGGAGTAGGGTGCTATGACCAACTGCGCAATCCTCTCACCTGCTCCCAAGGTGATCGCAAAATGCGCATCAAGGTTGATGGCGCATATCTGTACCTCACCGCGATATCCGCTATCGATCAGACCGGGGGTATTCACAAGACTCAGACCATATTTGACCGCCAATCCGCTGCGCGGCATGACATACCCTGCATACCCTGGTGGGATCGCTAGTGCGATGCCGGTAGGTATCAACGCACGTTCGAACGGCTCAAGTGTCACCTCTTGAACACTATAGAGATCAAGACCTGCATCTCCGTCATGTGCGTAGTGAGGCAGCTGCGCATCTTCTCGCAGTCGAGTAACTATCAATGTGTGTTGGGGATCGGTCATCATCCGCTAACTGAGCCCCAGGAGTTCCTGATTAAACTCTTCGAGATCCTGGAAGGCTTTGTAGACGCTGGCAAAGCGGACATAGGCGACCGGATCAAGTTCTCTCAGGCGCACGAGCACCATATCTCCCAGAACGGTCGATTCTATCTCGTACTGGTAGGCATTTTGCAATGTGCTTTCGATATCAGTTATCAAAGCATCTATTTGATTTGAAGTAATAGGTCGCTTGGTGCATGCGGTCATGATACCGCGCATGAGTTTCGTGCGATCGAACGGTTCTGTTGTTCGATCTTTCTTTATGACGGTGATCGGTTGTTCTTCTCGTCGTTCGTAGGTGGTGAACCGTGTTTGGCATTCGAGGCATTCGCGTCGACGCCGTATTGCATCTTCTCCTTCGGTGGTCCGGGTGTCCACGACCTTTGAGTCATCAAAACCGCAATTAGGACACCGCATCTCCACCTCTATATCTAGGACATTAATACAATTGAAAACACTAGATATAGCGTAACACAATGTGGCAGAATCAAGCTCGTATAGATTGAGGGCCTATCTGATGAAGAGTACCGCCACCATGAGGACAATAGCGACCAGCTCTGCCGTAGTCTGTACGGGTGCGTCTGTTATCAATTTCTTCATTTCATCTTCCCTTCTTTTGACATATCTCACTGTAACAAGTTCGTAGTACAGTTTAGTGCGAACATATGTTCGCTTCCATAGTAAGCAATCGAACATATGTTTGTCAAGCGAAATACGAACATTTGTTTGATTATGTTTGTTTTTTGTTATATACTTACCCTATGAGGAACTACCGATGCCAAGAAAGGGGTGCATCGTGTCATACGATGATCTGAGCAAGAAGCAAGCGGAAGTCTACCGCTACCTTTTATCCGAGACACGCGCAAAGGGATATCCTCCGACGGTGCGTGAGATCATGAATGGCCTGAATCGTACCTCAACGAGCACCATTCATGCCCATCTCAGCACTCTCCAGGATAAGGGATACATCATTCGTGACGCGAACAAGCCACGCGCGATCGAGTTCCCACGCGAGACGTCTGATTATCTCGGCCCTGCCTCTGATGTCGGAGAGATCATCGCTATCCCGGTGATCGGTCAAGTAGCAGCAGGAGCCCCCATTCTTGCTGAGGAGAATATCGTCGATACGCTCCCCTACCCTGCATCATTCGTGAACGGGACGTCCTTCATGTTGAAAGTGAACGGAGACTCGATGATCGAGGCAGGGATATTCGATGGCGACCTCGTCGTTGTGCGCCAACAGGAGACTGCAAATAACGGAGATGTCGTCGTCGCGATAATCGATGATGAGGCGACTGTGAAACGATTCTATCGGGAAGCAGACGCGATCCGTCTTCAGCCTGAGAACAGCCAATATGAGCCGATACGTTGCACTGATGAGGTACGTATTGCCGGCAAAGTCGTCGGTCTTATCCGTCAGGTCGTTTAATCCTTTACGATAAACTCCTGCAGCCGGCTGATGACCGGTTGTGACGCCTGCACCACCAGTGTGGTTCCTTCGTCGGTGTAGCTTTCCTCACTGACCGATGCTGCGTCGTAGGCAAGCTGGACCAGATCTCCACGATCGAAAGGAATCATAACTTTGACGGGCGGTTGACTCTCAACGCATATCTCTTCGATCTTCTCCCGCAAAGCCTCAAGACCATCCCCGACAAGGGCTGAGATGAAGACCGCGCCAGGATGATCATTGGTGAGCTCAGCCTTTCGCTCCTCAGAAATAAGATCAGCCTTGTTGATGACCAATAGTTGGTCTCCATTATGTACGCTGATCTCTTCAAGAACTGCATTTACCGCCGCAATCTGCTCATCGACCTGCATTGAAGAGCCATCACAAACATGCAATAAGAGATCCGCTTCATTGACTTCCTCGAGTGTAGATTTGAACGCTTGTATCAATTCGTGCGGTAGCTTGGATATGAACCCGACCGTATCGGTGATCGTTACCTTGCGCCCTGAGGGGAGTTCCATCTCACGCGTGGTCGAATCGAGCGTCGCAAATAGTTTATCGTAGACCAGTACATCCGAATTGGTCAGCGAGTTCAGCAGCGTGGACTTTCCGGCATTGGTGTAACCAGCGAGCGCTACCCGATACACTCCACTCTGCTCGCGCCTGCTACGCTGAACTTTTCGTTCAGCTTCGATCTTTTTGAGGAGTTTGCCCAACTCGCTGATGCGATCTCGGGCGAGACGACGGTCTGCTTCAAGTTGAGACTCGCCCATCCCGAATCGAAAACCCACGCCACCGCCGAGCTTCTCCTTCTCCAGATGGGTCCACTTCCCTCGTAATCGCGGTAGCTCATACTGAAGTGTTGCGAGCTCGACTTGCAGCTTTCCTTCTCGCGTCGTCGCGTGTAGGGCAAAAATATCAAGGATAAGAGCGGTCCGATCCATGACCACGATGTCATCGCCGAGTGCTTTTTCAAGATTTTCCTGTTGACGTTGAGATATCTCATCATCACAGATGACCACATTAGCCTTGAGGCTCTTGACGAGATCGATAAGCTCTTCGACCTTCCCTTTTCCAATATATGTGTTCGGATGGATGCGGTCACGTTTCTGAATGATGATTCCAGCAACCGATGCGCCGAGCGTATCGCACAAACGAGCGAGCTCATCGAGTGAGTCTTGCGTATCGAGCAATCCCTTGCTGGTCCCGGTGTCGACCCCAACAAGAATCGCTACATCTTCAATATTGTCAGTCACATGATGGGTCTCGACCATAGTTCCACCTCAAAATCTCTCCACGCAGAATTGACCTGACTCAATGGTACCGTCCTATTAACGTCTCCTGAGGAAATACATAGGGCATGCACTCAAAGCACAGCTTACTCTCCGAATAGGGCAACTTGTTATTAGGAAACGCCTGCGCGGTTACATGATCTTTTGCATGCGCCCGAGCGCCTCTATCAGACGAGGAGTGGGTGTTGCAAGCGAGATGCGAAAGTATCCTTCTCCGTAAGGCCCGTATGCGTTGCCGGGCGCTATGATGACATGCGCATCAAGCAGCACCTTTTCGGCGAATTCGGCACTGGTATAGCCATCAGGTACCTTGGCCCAGATGAAGATCGTCCCTTTGGACTGTAGCGCGTCGATCCCCATCGACTCAAGTGTTGAAAGGACCGCGTCGCGACGCTCCTGGTACAGGTCCTTCATCTTATCAGTTCCATCCTGCGGACCGAGGAAGGCTTCTATCGCCGCGTCCTGGATCGCGGTGAAGATACCACTATCGATGTTCGACTTCACGGTGCCGAGCGTCTTTATCGCATCCGCATTCCCTGCAGCAAATGCACAGCGCCACCCGGTCATGTTGTACGACTTCGAGGTCGAGAACAGTTCGATGCAACACTCGCGCGCTCGCGGGCGCTCAAGAATGCTGGGAGCCACATAACCATCGAAGGTGACATCGACATATGCGTTGTCATGGATCAAGAGCAACTCGTTCTTTAGAGCGAATTCGATCGCTTTGTCGAAATATTCGACGGGCGCAATCGCTGAGGTCGGATTGTTCGGATAATTGATGATCATCATTTGCGCTTTTTCCAGCACCTCGGGAGGGGCCGACTCGAAATCAGCGAGCCACTCGTTCTCATCATTCATAGGCATCCAGTAGGAAAGTGAATCGTTGATGATCGCGCCTCCGTCATAGACCGGATAGCCCACCCCCGGGATCAAAGTATAGCTACCGGGATCAACGAATGCCGGAAATAGGTTCGCGATGCCCTCTTTGGATCCGATGAGTGCCAATACCTCGGTATCAGGATCGACCACGACACCAAAACGACGCTTCATAAACTCGGCGCATGCCGCACGATATCGAGGCGCTCCTGCGTAGGAAGGGTATTTATGATTTGCGGGATTATCGAGTGCTTCCTTCATCTTCTCGACGATATTGTCAAAGGTCGGCATATCGGGATCACCGATGCCGAGCGAGATCACATCATGGCCTTCGGCAAGAAGGAGGTCACGCTTTCGATCGATCTCCGCAAAAAGATACGGAGGAAGATTTTCTAGACGCTTTGCCGCGAACTTCATGGGGTACCTGCTTTCCTTCTCAAATAGTTAGTTTCTCTTACTCTTTTACTTCAACTGTTCCAGCATACACAAGTTCGGCAGGACCTGCCATCCGTACTTCGAGCGATGCCGGATCGGTAGTAATAAGAAGATCACCGCCTAATAGGCGAACGGTGACCTCATCGTGGACTGCTCCCTGGATATAAGCATAAACCGCAGATGCGCAGGCACCCGTACCGCACGCAAGTGTCTCGCCACAGCCACGCTCCCAGACACGAACGTTGATCGTTCTATCATCGATCACTTCGATAAATTCCACGTTCGTACGATCAGAGAAAGCTGGGTGCATTTCGATGAGCGGGCCGATCTCGTGGACCGGTGCGTCCTCGATCGTACACCCGAGAGACGCAACATTGATGATGGTATGCGGGTTTCCCATCGAAAGGCAGGTGATTACAATTTCCTCACCGGTCTCGTCGATGACCAACGAGTGATCGATCACTCCCTCAAGACTGAGAGTCTCGATCGTGTCTTCATCAGTAGTGAATTCGATATCGAGCGCAGTATTCGGTTCGAGATCTACTCCTATCGCTTCAGAGGAGAAATCTGCACGACCCATATCGACAATCGCCTGTTCAAAGCTATCATTCTTATCACGCACTACCTCGATATGTTTCGGACCGGCAAGGGTGTCGATGACGATGCCGGGCTTATCTTCCGGAATGTGACCTCGATCATTGAGAAAGCGGGCGGCGCATCGGATACCGTTTCCACACATCTCTGGGATCGTGCCATCTGCGTTAGCGAAGAACCAGGTGTAATCTGAGTTCGCATCTGAAGATCTTCGCAGTATGATTATGCCGTCCGCGCCGATCCCGAAGTTCCTGTCGCACAGTTCTTGGATCTGTTGTGCGGTCAATTCCAGTTCACTCATGAGATCCTCGATGACGATGAAATCGTTTCCCAATCCGTGCATCTTGTCAAACGAGATATTCATTTCGCTCTCCTCGTACAAATCTCTCTATGATCTCATTCGCGCGATCAGTCATCACGGCAATATCGCCATCGGAACTCTCAATCCATTGTATACGTTCGTCTCCTCTAAACCAGGTTAGTTGCCGTTTTGCATACTGGCGAGAGTGCTTCTTGATCTCCTCGATCGCATCCTCGAGAGTACCTTGGCTATCTAAGTAAGAAAAGAGCTCCTTATACCCTATGGCATGCTGCGCAGTATAGGTGCCTGCAAGGCCCCGCGCTTTGAGATGACGCACCTCCTCTACCAGACCATGTGAGATCATCCTATCGACCCGCGTGTTAATACGGTCGTAGAGTTCTTCTCGCGGAAGAGTAAGGCCGATATAGCACGTATCGTAGTACGGTATCCGCTCTTTGAAATGCAGCGCCTGCTGGTAATACGAATCACCCGTTTCCCACATCTCAAGCGCACGAATGACCCGTTTATGGTTATGCGGATCGATCAACTCGGCGCTTAGCGCGTCACGCTCCTTGAGCTGTTCGATCAGCGCTTCTTCACCGTTCTCGTCAAGATAACATAGCCACTTCTCCCGCATCTTGTTCTCGACTTGGGATCCA